>DATFTU010000380.1:0-4104 GCA_035261565.1 Bacteroidia bacterium | reverse complement strand
GCTGTACTGGCTGTTAAAGTAATTGAATAAATACCCGGCGATGCATACGTATAACAACCGGGCGATGCTGCCGTACTTGTTCCAGCACCATCACCATAGTCCCATGCCCAAACAGTAAAGCTACCTTGAGAGGGGGTTGTATTAGTAACACAAACCGGCGATTGATCACAAACAGGGGTTGTACTAAAACTTAATACCGGCATTGGGTTAACCGTTACTGTTTGAGTAGTATTAGATTTACAGCCTCCTGCCGTTGTAACCGAAAAGTTTACTGCAAAACTGCCCGAATAAGTATATGTGTACGACGGGTTAGCTATATTGGCCGTATCTGCCAGTGTATGTGTATCGCCAAAATTCCATTGATACGTATCTCCGGCCGTTACGTTGTTAGAGAACGTAGTAGGCGTTCCTAAACAAACGGCAGGTGCCGTAAATGTGGGCGGTGGTTCTACATTAACTGTAACATGTGATACAGCTGTATCTTTACAGCCATGCACACTTGTTCCTGTAATGGTGTAAGTTGTAGTTGAAGGTGGGTTTGCAGTAGCTATTGTATCTCCGGATGTAAAAGTTAAACCCGTGGTAGAACTCCAGGAGAATGTTAGTGGTGCCGCGCTGCCGGTACTTGTTACATCCAGGGTTCCTGTGGTTCCCGTACAAATAGTTGCACTATTAACTGAAACTGTTGGGTTTGGGTAAAGTGTTATAGTAGTATCTAACTCATAAGAACAACTGGTTAATGTTTGTGTTACAATGTTTCCACTTGCGTCAACACTGGTTTTTGTAGGAGTTATGGTAACTGAATACGTACCAGATTGACTTACAGTAACCGTAGTAGTATTGGCTCCGCTTACAATAGTACCATTAGGTGTAGACCACTGGAAAACAGCATTACCAAGCGGAGGAGCGATTAATTGTGTATTTCCTCCCTCGCAAGCTGTATTAGGAATTATTATTTGTTGCGGTGCGCAAGAACAATCTACATAAGCATAACCAAAATGCCCGCCTACAGTACAACCGGCTACGGTAAAAATAACTGTTACAGGTTGATTTAAATAAGGCAATAAGTTTAATGAACTAACCTGCCATTGAGAAGTGTAGAAAAGGCCTGTTGCCAAACTGCCCGAATAACCCGGAGGAGCATGTGTATTACCACAGGCATCTCCTAAACCTTGCTGAAAATAGTTTAGGCAATTAATTTCGTTTCCATCTTTATCTAAAACCCGTACTTTAAAATAAGGTTGTTGTGTAGTATCGTGCGACCCGTTATCTGTATATGCAAATAAATAAGCATACTGAAAGGCTGTATTTTGGGGAGTAACAGTAAACGTAGTTTGTAACACCTCACCGGCTGAACCGGCCAAACCTATCTGGTCACCAATATTTACTCCAAAATAATCTGCTTCGCATTGCGTTGGTGTAGTATAAGTAAAATCGCCGCCACCGTTTCCGCTGCAAGTAGTATTAGCATCGCCCAGGTTTCTATTTTCGCCTCCCATGCGGGCACAATTACCGCCTAAAGGCGAGGTAAGAACAATACCCATATTAGGGTCGGTACTTCCGTTAGAGATTACAGCAAAATACTGGCAACTGGTTTCTGCATTATTAAGGTTTGTAGGTGGAGGAGTAAGTGGGCCTACTGCAGGTGTAAGGGGCTGAGTTGTATTCTCATTATATCCTTCAAATCCTGTCCAGTTAGTAAAATCTCCTGTTTCAAAATCTATATTATTACAACCTGTAGCAAATACTGAGTTTCCACCATTTACTTTACCAGTAACGGTTTTAGGAGTTTCTTGTTTTTCTTTTGGTAAATTAACTTTAGCTTTTTCTATAAAAACCTGAGCTTGCATTATTTGGCTAAACCCAACTAATAGCATTATAAAAGTAAAATAATATACTCTTATTTGTTTGTGTATCCTTGCCATCATTTTAAACAAATTAAATTTTTAATTAAAAGTTAAAAAGTGGTCAAGGTTGTATTGATGCCTTTTAGGGTGTTCACTTTTTGAGAGCGAACCAAATGTAAACTAATATGCATATAAAGTCAAGGTTTATTCTGTTAAAAAAATTCAGTTTTAATTAGTTATAGTTTGATTATCAATTATTTTCTAATTTATAAACTTGCTCTTTTACTATCTGAGCCCATTGTTGGTGGGTTTTACTCCTGTCAAATGTATCGGGCATTATTAACTTGCCAAACTTTAACTTTATGTTTTTGTTTTTAAGTGAAAACATTTCATCCGGTAAAAAAAACATTTCGATATTGGCTTTAATACCCAAGCGTTTTCGCCACAAAGCAAAATTGTAAAAGAAAGAGGAGTTTTTTCCATCAACATATACAGGTAAAATGGGTTTATTGTACAAAATAGATTTGGTTACAAAACTTTTTTTCCATTCAAGGTCTTTAATTTTTCCTTGCTGTTTGCGACTAACCAACCCAGCAGGAAAGACCATGGATACACCCCTTGAAGCATAAAAAGCATCTACAGCTTTTAAGGCATCAACCGAAGTGGTGCCCACTTTATTTACACCCACAAAAAGATCTTCGAAATTAGTAAGGTTGGTTAAAATATCGTTTACGGTTGAGCGTATATCTTTTCTTTTTTGTGTAACAGCATGTATTATAGCCAATCCATCTATACCTCCCAATGGGTGATTAGCTACTAAAATAACTCCACCTGTTTCAGGCAAATTTTCTAAGCCTTGCCAGGTAATATTAGCGCCCACGTATTTTAAACAAGCATCATTAAAATCGTACCCAAACTTATCTCTGTTTATCCAAACACATTCATTTATGCTGTTTTCGTGCAGTTTTCTTTTCAAATAATTTATCAAAAAACGTGGCATCCACTTATGTAAAGTGGGGTTTTTATCTTTTATAATTTTTTCAATGTCTATGGTTTTCTTAAACTCTTCCATCCGTTTTTCAAATTGTTCATTTCCTGTTCATTTCCTTAATCCATTTTCTTCAAAAAAACAAACTTACAATCTTTTAAAAAGTCTGATTTAACAGGCATTTACAAACACTAAGTAACCATTTTTTATTTACACCAAAATATTGTGAGGCCGAAAACTTTTCAACAAAAGTGGTAAAAAGTGTCATTAGGTGGTAAATGGTGGTAAAAACTGTTTATTTTTGTCGTAATCGAATAATAAAATGGCTATCAACAGTTTAATAGGCGAATTTGAATGCAAAGTGGATGCAAAAGGCCGCTTTATGTTCCCTATTGCCCTTAAAAAACAGATGGCCGATATGTTTGATAAAGGCTTTGTAATTAACCGAAATCTGCATCAAAAATGTTTAGCGCTTTATCCGTTAGAAGAATGGAACAAGCTGAACAAAAAATTAGGCAAACTAAACCGCCTGAAAAAAGATGTAGACATTTTTATAAGGCGAGTTACCGGTGGAGCAACTAATTGCGAAGCAGATAATACCGGGCGTATACTAATTCCCAAACCACTATCAGAATACGCAGACATTAAAAGCGATATAAAAGTTTTAGGTAGTAACAACATTATTGAGATATGGGATAAGAAAATGTATGAAAACTTCTTATCGCAGGATGTTGATATAGCAAAATTAGCAGATGATGTTTTTGAGGGGATAGACTTTAATGATGATAAGGACTAAATGGATTATCATCAACCCGTTCTTTTAAAAGAATGTTTAGATGGCTTGCGTATTAAGCCCGACGGCATTTATGTAGATGTAACTTTTGGCGGTGGCGGACACAGCAAAGCAATTTTAGCCCAGCTTGGCCCACAAGGCAAATTATTTGCTTTTGACCAAGATAAAGATGCCGCCAATAATTTGCCCGCCGATGAGCGTTTAACTTTTATTCCTCAAAACTTTATGTATATGAAGAATTTTTTGAGGATGCATGGGGTTAAACAAGTGGATGGCATATTGGCCGACTTGGGTGTATCATCTCATCAGTTTGATATTGCAGACAGAGGTTTCTCTATACGCTTTGAAGCTGAATTAGATATGCGGATGAATCAGGCTTCAAAAAAAACTGCTGCCACCGTGTTGAATGAGTATGATGAAAATCAGCTCAAACAAATTTTTAGAAACTACGGCGAAGTTGATAATGCTTACAAATT
>DATFTU010000379.1:0-2131 GCA_035261565.1 Bacteroidia bacterium | reverse complement strand
TCAAAATATATTCGAGAACAGAAACTCTTCCTAAATGGATTACTCAAATACAATCGGTTACAATTTACGCAGTAACTTTTATTCCTATTTGTATATGGCATGTTACCGGGCCTAAAAATTTTAACTGGTTTATTGAAGGCGATTTTTTTTATTTAAACAACCCAACATTAGGTTCTGTTTTAAAGGGAGTGTTTTTTACTACGGTTATAACTTATTTTGTAAGCGAGCTATATATACTTATTAAATACAAAACATATAATATACCTCGGTTATTTTTAATTATGGGCACGGCAGCAAGCTGGTATGTGGGTATTGTTGTATTTAATGGCGATTTAGCTTTTACAGCACTCAACGTTATCTCGCACGGCATACCTTATATGGCATTAGTATGGGTAAGCGAAAAAAAACAGGCATCAACCGGAAATTCAAAGCTTTTAAAGCTGGTTTTTAGTCAGTACGGAGTATTGTTTTTTGCAGGCATAGTTATTTTATTTGCCTATATAGAAGAAGGCCTTTGGGATGCTTTGGTTTGGCGCGAACGGGGTGAAGTATTTAGTTTTTTTTACTTTTTGGCGCCGCTTAAAAACCTACACGTTTTTGCGTTGGTAGTTCCACTTTTGGCCCTTCCTCAAACAGTTCACTACGTGTTAGATGCTTTTATTTGGAAAATAAGAAACCCAAAAATGGGTATAGATATTAATGTAGTAGAAAAAAGTATTAATGCATTATAAAAACAAGTAACTTTGTAATCAAAAAAAAATGAAAAAACTATTTATTACCATTGGAGTTATAGCGGCAGCTGTAATTTTATTTATACTTTATTTAAATAATGTTTATAATGGAGCTGTTAACCGTGATGAAGAAACAAAAGCCAGGTGGGCCGATGTTGGCGCATCATACCAACGAAGAGCAGACCTTATTCCTAATTTAATGAATACCGTTAAAGGTGCCGCCGCAAATGAAAAAGATATTTTATCATCGGTTACTGCATTACGAAGCGGAATTTCATCAGCCAAAACTCCAGAAGATTTTGATGCGGTGGGCAAAAAAATTAATGCAGCTATAAATCTTACTTTTGAGGCTTACCCGCAAATTCGCTCAACTGAAAATTTTCAAACTTTTCAGGCCCAGTTAGAAGGTACTGAAAACCGTATTAATGTGTCACGCGAGGATTATAACGAAAGCGTAAATCATTACAATTCATACATAAGAGGCTTTATAACCCATGTTGTTTTAGGCATAGCAGGCGGTAATTTTGAGCCTAAAAAAGGATTTGAAGCTGCAGCAGGAACTGAAAAAGCTCCCGAAGTTAAATTCTAATACTTTGATTCTTAAAAAGGATAACTCTGCCAAAAACTTTTTCTCTGCAAAAGAAAAAAGAGTAATTAGTCATGTTATCGCCGAGGCTGAACTAAATACTTCGGGAGAAATTCGTTTACATATTGAAAACAATTGTGCTGGAGATGTTTTTGCACAGGCAACAAAGGTGTTTTATATATTAAAGATGAACGACACTAAGCATAAAAATGCAGTGTTGTTTTATTTAGCTGTAAAAGATAAAAAGTTTGCTATTGTTGCCGATAAAGGTATTAACGATATGGTTCCGGTAAATTTTTGGGATACAATTAAAAACAATATGCAAGCGCATTTTGCCGAAAAAAAATTTCATGCCGGTATTTGCCAGGCTATTGAAATAACGGGAATAAAACTACAAGAGTTTTTTCCTTATGAAGATGGCGATACAAACGAACTTAGCAACGAAATTTCGATAGGGTAAGAAAATGAAACATATTTTACCAAAAATTATTTTCCTTTTCCTTCTGTCTTTTCAAACAGCTCACGCTGATTTTGATGTTATTCCTTCGCCTTCATCGCCGCCACAATTAATAAACGATTTTGCCGGCATATTAACTCCCGGACAAAAATCTACGCTGGAAAGTAAATTAGTTGCTTTTAATAAAGCAACATCTAACCAAATAGTAGTAGTAATTATTAATAGTTTAGGTAATTACGAACCTGCCGAGTTTAGTTTTAAACTGGGTAACAAATGGGGAATTGGCAGAGAAAAATTACGAAATGGAATTTTAATTGTAATTAAACCCAAAACAGCCACCGAAAAAGGCAGAGCCTT
>DATFTU010000378.1:0-3399 GCA_035261565.1 Bacteroidia bacterium | reverse complement strand
ATTATCTTGCCTGGCGAGATAAGATACTAAAAAGAAAAAAATGACAGATACCATCGCAGATTACCTAACCCGTGTTAGGAATGCAATTAAAGCAAATCACAGAATTGTAGAAATTCCTGCTTCAAACCTAAAAAAAGAACTAACAAAAATTCTTTTAGAGAAAGGCTACATTCTTAACTACAAGTTTGAAGATACCGAAAACAAACAAGGGCTTATTAAAATAGCTCTTAAATACCACCCGGAAACAAAGCAATCGGCCATCAGAGGTTTAGACAGAGTATCGAGCCCTGGTTTACGTAATTACACCGGTACTGCAAAAATGCCTCGTGTAAAAAATGGTTTAGGTATAGCTATATTGTCGACTTCAAAAGGAGTTATGACTGATAAAGAAGCCAAAAAGAACCATGTTGGCGGAGAAGTTTTATGTTACGTTTATTAATCTGATAGGAGGAAAAAAGTCATGTCACGTATAGGAAATTTACCAATAGAATTGCCGAAAGGCGTTGAAGTAAAGATAGATAAAAACCATGTTACCGTTAAAGGTGCAAAAGGTTCTTTAACTCAATCTTTTGATATAGATATTACTGTTAAAGTTGAAGACGGTAAAGTTTTAGTTACTCGCCCTACCGACCAAAAACGCCATAAAGCATTACACGGGTTAACCCGTGCTTTAATTAACAATATGGTTGTTGGTGTATCGCAAGGATATAAAACAGAACAAGAATTAGTTGGTGTGGGTTACCGTGCTACCAACAAAGGCAATTTGTTAGATTTAACGTTAGGTTACTCTCACAACATTACATTTGAATTGCCGGCTGAAATTAAAGTTACCACTTCTGCTGAAAAAGGTCAGAACCCAAAGGTTGTTTTAGAAAGTATGGATAAACAACTTATTGGCCAGGTTGCAGCTAAAATACGTTCGTTACGTAAACCTGAGCCTTACAAAGGAAAAGGTATCAAATTTGCTAACGAAACTCTACGCCGTAAAGCAGGTAAATCAGCAGGTAAATAATAGTTTAAGAGTATAATAAAAAATATTTAATAAAATGGCACTTACAAAATCAGAAAGAAGATTACGCATTAAAAGAAGAATTAGAAAGCGTATTTCGGGTACAGCCCAAATGCCTCGCCTTTGCGTATTTCGTAGCAATTTAGCTATATACGCACAATTGGTTGACGATAAAACCGGAAAAACTATTGTTGCTGCAAGCTCTACAGAAAAAGAATTTAAAGCAACAGGTACTAAAAGCGAAATTAGCCATCAAGTTGGTAAAGCAATTGCTCAAAAAGCAAAAGCCGCCGGTATTGAGGCTGTAGTTTTTGACCGTGGTGGTTACTTATACCATGGCCGTGTTAAATCACTTGCCGAAGGTGCAAGAGAGGGTGGATTAAAATTCTAATTTTCAATAATAGATAAAAAGATAATGTCAAAAGAAATAGTAAAAAGAGTAAAAACAACAGATATTGAGCTTAAAGATAAGCTTGTAGCTGTAAACCGTGTAACAAAAGTTACAAAAGGTGGTCGCCATTTTAGTTTTGCTGCCATTGTTGTGGTTGGTAACGAAAAAGGCGTTATAGGCTACGGCTTAGGTAAAGCAAATGAGGTTAGCGATGCAATTAGTAAAGGAATTGAAGATGCAAAAAGAAACCTTGTAAAAGTACCTGTATTTAAATCTACCGTTCCGCACGAGCAAGATGGTAAATTTGGAGGTTCTCGCGTATTCTTAAAACCAGCTTCGGCCGGTACCGGTGTTATAGCAGGTGGTGCAATGCGTGCGGTGCTTGAAAGCGTTGGTGTAAAAGATGTGTTAGCAAAATCTAAAGGCTCATCAAACCCGCACAACGTGGTTAAAGCAACTTTAGATGCGTTGATGAAAATGCGTGACCCTATTAGCGTTGCTCGCCAACGTGGCATTACAGTTGAAAAAGTTTTTAACGGATAATATTTATAGAGATGGCAAAAGTTAAAATTACGCAAGTAAAAAGCGGCATTAAAAGAACCGAAAGACAAAAGCAAACACTTATTGCTTTAGGTATTAAAAAAATGCACCAGGAAGTTGAAAAAGAAGCAACACCTGCTGTACAAGGCATGATTGCTAAAGTGGCACATTTACTAAAAGTTGAAAATATTTAAAAGATGAAATTAGAAGGATTAAAACCTGCAAAAGGTTCAGTAAAAACAAACTATCGTCGTGGTCGTGGACAAGGTTCGGGCGGTGGCGGTACAGCTACACGTGGTCATAAAGGGGCTAAATCTCGTTCTGGTTACTCAAGCAAACGTGGTTTTGAAGGTGGTCAAATGCCATTACAACGCCGTTTACCAAAATTTGGTTTTAAAAATATTAACCGTGTTGAATATTTAGGCTTAAATTTACATGCTATTCAAACATTGGTGGATGCTAAAAAAGTAACTGAAATTACACCTGAAGTTTTAATGGCTAACGGTATGGCTTCTAAAAACGACTTAATAAAAATATTAGGTACAGGCGAATTAAAGTCTAAAGTAACCATTCATGCTCATGCATTTTCTGCAGCGGCAAAAACAGCTATTGAAGCAAAAGGCGGTGTTGCAACCGAACTATAATATATGAAGAAGTTTTTAAATACTTTACAAAATATATGGAAGATTGAAGAGCTTAAGCAACGTATATTGCTTACTCTTGGACTAATTCTGATATACCGCTTAGGCTCTTATGTAGTGCTTCCGGGTGTTGATGCTGCGCAATTATCGGCAGCTCGTAGCCACGCTGACCAAAGCGGCATTATGGGACTTATTAATATTTTTGCAGGTGGTGCGTTTAACCGTGCCTCAATTTTTGGATTAGGTATTATGCCTTACATTACGGCTTCTATCATTATTCAATTATTAGGTATGGCTGTGCCTTACTTCCAAAAATTGCAAAAAGAAGGCGAAAGCGGACGTAAAAAAATTAACCAGTATACCCGTTTTTTAACGGTTGGTGTTACCGCAGTTCAGGCTCCCGGTTACATTGCTACGCAAGTAACAAATTTTGCGGGTGTTGTACCTAACCCTACTACTTTTTGGTATGCACAAACTATATTAATATTAGTAACAGGTACTATTTTTGTAATGTGGTTAGGCGAAAAAATTACCGACCGTGGTATTGGTAATGGTATATCATTACTAATTATGATTGGAATTATTGCTCGTTTACCATTTGCATTTGTATCAGAGTTAAGTCACCGCGTTGAGTCTCAAGGAGGTGGTTTAATTATGTTATTAGTTGAAATTGTGTTTCTGGTATTTGTGGTTATCTCTTGTATTTTATTAGTACAAGGCACACGCAGAGTACCGGTTCAGTTTGCTAAAAAAATTGTAGGTAATAAACAATATGGCGGGGTTAGGCAGTATATACCTTTAAAAGTAAATGCTGCAGG
>DATFTU010000377.1:0-2457 GCA_035261565.1 Bacteroidia bacterium | reverse complement strand
CTTGCGGGCATGATGTGCATAGTACATGCGCATTAGGTGCTGCCATTATTTTAAACGAGTTAAAAGATAGTTTTGAAGGAACGGTAAAAATTATTTTTCAGCCCGGCGAAGAGGTATTGCCCGGTGGCGCATCGTTAATGATTAAAGAAGGCATTTTGCAAAACCCAAAAGTTGATGCCGCTGTTGCCTTACACGTGTTTACCGATTTAGAAGCCGGGCAGGCAGGTTTTAAAACTGGTATGTACATGGCAAGTACCGATGAGATTTATATTGACGTAATTGGCAAAGGCGGGCATGCCGCCATGCCGAAAGAATATAACAACCCGCTTTTAATTGCTTCCGAAATTTTATTGGCACTCAGTAAAGAATTTCCAAACGATGCTAATATCGATATACCGACTGTACTTGCTTTCGGCAAAATAATTGCAAACGGAGCCACCAATGTTATTCCTGAAAAAGTTGGTATAGAGGGCACATTTAGAACCATGAATGAAACCTGGCGCAAGCAAGTGCACGAAAAAATAAAAACCATTGCAACTAAAATTGCAACAGAAAAAAATGCACAGGCCGAAGTAAAAATTGTAAGTGGTTATCCGTTTTTAGTAAATGACGAGAGTGTTACAAACACATCAAAAAATACAGCAGCAAATTATTTAGGAAAAGAAAATGTTTTTGAATTACCCCTGCGTATGACTGCCGAAGATTTTGCTTTTATATCGCAACAAGTACCTGCCTGTTTTTTCAGGCTGGGCACGGGCAATAAAAAACAAGGCATAACATCAGGCGTGCATACGGCCACATTTAATGTAGATGAAAACGCTATTGAAACAGGCGCGGCTTTATTGGCCGGTATAGCTGTTGAATTACTGGCAAAATAAATTTCATTCAAATTATTTCAAAATAAAAACCCCTCTCTTTGCAGAAAGGGGTTTAGAAACGCTATATAGTGTAAATATTAGTCTCTTGGCTTTGGTGGCTGAGCTTTCTCAACTTGAATAGGACGGCCTTTTACATCAGTTCCGTTAATTTTGTTGATAGCCTCAGTAGCAGCATTGTCATCAGGCATTTCGATAAATCCAAATCCTTTTGCACGCCCTGTAATTTTGTCTTTAATGATTTTAACTGAAGATACTTCGCCAAACTCACCAAATAACTGACCTAACTCATCTTCTCTTAAGCTGTAGTTTAGGTTTCTAACATAAATGTTCATGTTTTCTTTTAATTAATAATTAATAATAAAAAATTTGCATTACAAATCTAACAATATTTTTATCAAAAAAAAATAAACGCGTTAATAATTACTAAGCCCAAAAGGTATTTTAAAGGCATAAAACAACCAATTTTAAGGATAAACTTAAAATTAAGTTAAACCCACTTCTGTTTTAACGCCTGTTAGTTTTATTATTTTTTGGCGCTTTTTTGCGTTAAAAACTCGTCCAATTCTTGCGTATCTTCAATGTATTTAGCCAGTATTTTTTTATCCTTGCCAATCACAAAAATCTGAGGGGTACTGGTAATGCTATACAACTCCAAATAATTTGCTTTTCGTTCAGTATCAATAAGATGCGTACCCGGCAACTTAAATTCTTTCAGTTTTTCTTTCCACTCCTCTTCATCAGGCAACAGGCAGGCGGTTACCAAATTTATACCGGGGTGTTTTTTAAGCCAGGCACCTAATTTTGGCGTTTCTTCAAGGCAATGTTTACAGTCGTAGCTCCAAAAATAAAGCACGGTTGTTTTGGTTATTTGCTGGTGCAGGTCAACATCTTTACCGGCACTATCCGTCGCAACAAAATCAGGGCAAACATTTCCTACAAACAATTTTTTCATTACATCACTCCGTTTATAAATCTTTTTTAGTTGCTCATCGGTAAGCCACCAACTGCGGCCTTTTTTATAATATCCATCAACTAAATGCACAAAAATTTTATCCTGCCCTGTAACCGACGAGCGCTCAAACGAATTGCCTAAAAAATACAAGCTCCACTTAAAAATTTCTTTGGATACCGAAGCACGTTGCAAAATAGTATCGCAACAGGCAATAACCGAATCGGTTTCAGGAAAACCATACTCATTAATATAATTGGTATAGTTAATGTAAAGCACATTTGAGTAAGCCAGCTTATCATCACTAAAAGCAATGTTATCTAAAAAATGTTTTTTAAAATAAACTGCTTTAGCTCTGGGTGCAAGGCTGGCCGGCGCTTCAACAGGCATGCTGGCTTGTATTAAATGGGCAACAAAGGTATTTGGGTTTTTAGCAATTGTTTGTTTTTTAAACTGCACTAATTGTTTTTGATAAACCGAAATCAAATTTTTAATGATGGGTATAGAATCCTGTCTCGCACTTTTTTTACGAAGCCTTTTTTCAAGCGCTTCCATCTGAAATTCATTGAATTTATATTTCTTCAAAAAATCATAGTACGCCGTATTTTCTTTGCTATCGGTAAAAGCAAT
>DATFTU010000376.1:0-6093 GCA_035261565.1 Bacteroidia bacterium | reverse complement strand
CTTGTTGTTAGAGTATGGTCAACCGGTATACCAAAACTTACAGGGTAAAACACTGCCTAATGGTATAACTCAACCCGAGTTTCAAATGGCACAGAAATATGTTTTTACAGCCAGGTTACAGTATAATTTTTAAAAACAAACTAAAAACAGAGAACAAATGAAATTATTAATTATCATATTATCCTTCGAATTGGCAATACTTATTCATCAATATCGATTAATAAAGAGATACTTAAAAAAATATTTATCAAATAATTAAATAAATTATGAAAACATTAAAAACTCTAAGCAACATAACATTATCAGTATTAGTAGTTTTCTTTTTTTCCTGTAAAAAGAAAGACAGCAGCACAAGCAACTCAACCACAACCCCTCCAACTCCAATGGGTGTTATCAGTTTTCATTTGCATACCAATATCAGTACAAACGAAGACTCTATAATGCCAAATGGTTATGGCTTCCAAATTCAAGATAGTATTTTTACAAATATACCCAATAGCCTGGGGTACGTTAATATTAAACTTGATACGGCACAACTATATATTTCAAATATTGTATTTCACAATACAAACGGTTCAACCGCAACTGTAAGCGGACAGTATATACTTAAATATATTGGTGCTGAAGGACCATATATTGTTGGCTCGGTGCCTGCGGGTAATTATAACTCGGTAAGTTTTAATGTAGGACTTGATGCTATGGCAAACGGCATGACACCGGGAAGCATGAATACAGCAAATCAGGTTTTTCCGGGAAGTGGAACCGGTACAACATTTAATGTATTTAACCCACCTGCAACATTTACAAACTCAGTTGGCGACGCAGGAACAATTGCCCCAATGTGGGCTGGCACCTGGTCATCTAATACGGGATATTATTTTATAAATGTTCAAGGTTTTGCTGATACAAGTGCACTGCAAACAGGCCAATATAACCACTTTAGTTTTCAGTTAAGTAATACAAGCGTTGCAGTTAGTTTACCGGCGCAAACTATGGCCAATGCAGGGCAAAACTATGTTACTGTAAGCAACACAAATGATGTGTCGAACCCGGCAGAAATGCACCTTATATGCGACTACGGACAACTAATGAAAGGTATAACCAGTTTTAAAGCCCCATATAATACTACTGCAAATGCAACAACTGCTGCTGCTATAAGAAATAATGTAGCTAATATGTTTTATTACGAGCATTAACATTGAATATTTTACAACATACTAATAAAGCTATGGCAACATTATATATGGTGGCTGCTATAGCTTTATTTTTTTCGTGTAAAAAAACTGACAATACAACAACCTATAAAACAGAAACATCACCCCCAATTCCTTCAGTAGTTTCTTTTAGTGTTCATATTGTTCCTATTTTAAACTCATCATGCAATAGCAGTGGCTGCCATTCTTCTGTAACACCAGCAGCAAACTTAAATTTAACAGCCACAGCAGCATACGCTAATTTATATAGTAAACACGAAATAGATACCTTAAACCCCACCCTGAGTAATTTAAACATAGAAATTAACAATGGCGACATGCCAAAGGCTCCTTATAGTCAATTAAGCAACTATGATAAACAATTAATACTTACCTGGATACAACAAAAGGCAAAAAATAATTAGACCGCACAGCATTATTATAAAAGCTTAAATTATGGTATATTTGAGGGTACAAATATCCTGGTGGTTAGGGCAAAAAACATACTTATTAGTTGTGCAATTTGTTTAATTGGCTTTATAATTTTTTCTTTTAGAGCCAATACAAAAGGTAAGGTTATTATTGAGTTTAAAAACTATGCAGGCAGCAGTATACTCCAATTAGACTCTACTTATCAAAATGCATTAGGCCAGGATTTTGTTATTGCAAATTTTAAATACTATGTAGGCAATATTTGCTTAAAAGAAATTAGTGGGAAAAATTACATTGCGAAAGATTACTTTTTAGTTAGTGAACATGAAGATGAATCTAAACAGATAATACTGAATGATGTACCCGAAGGAAATTACACAGCTATTGAATTTATAATTGGTGTAGATAGTTTGCATAATTGTAGTGGCCTGCAGCAAGGTGCTTTAGACCCAACTAAGGGTATGTTTTGGGCATGGAATACCGGTTATGTATTTTTAAAATTAGATGGGCATGCAACCGCTTCAAAATCAGAAGGACATATTTTTGAATACCATATAGGTGGTTACAAACAGCCAACCAATAGCATTCGCAAAATAACATTGAATTTTAAAGGCAATAAAACTGTTTCTTCTACCAATCCCTTATCTATATTAATAAAAGCAAATGCATTGGAGGTTTTAAAAACACCCACCACTATTGATTTCTCAAAACTTCCTTCAGTTACCGATACACGTAATGCCTATATAATTGCCAATAATTATATGGATATGTTTAGCTTATTAAACTAATGAAAAAGAGGAATTTAGCTATCTTATCTGTATTAAGCCTTATTTTATTATTCAGTTTTATTGATAATAGCGATTTTTTTTTAATTACCAAACAAGATGTAGTTTTTAAAAAACCTAAAGGTTTTCCTAAACCGCTGTATAATTTAGAAAAAAATAAACCAACTCCTGCGGGTTTTATGCTGGGGAGGAAATTATTTTACGACCCCATATTATCTAAAGATAATACGGTTAGCTGTGCTACATGCCATCAGCAATTTGCAGGCTTTGCGCATACCGACCATTCTTTTAGCCATGGTATTTATGGGTTATTTGGAAAAAGAAACGCGCCGGCTTTGCAAAACTTAATATGGAAAGATGCTTTTATGGTGGATGGAGGGGTTAATCATTTAGATATACAACCCATTGCCCCCATTACTAATCATGTAGAGATGGATGAAACATTAATTAGCGTGCTTAAAAAATTGCAGCAAAACAAAGAATACGTTGCCATGTTTAATTATGCATTTAATGATACTATAATTACTTCAGATAAATTTTTAAAATCAATTTCGCAGTTTTTAACGCTTTTAATTTCTGCTGATTCTCGTTATGACAGATATATGCATGGAAAAGATACTTTCTCAAAAGCTGAGTTAAACGGGCTAAAATTATTCAGAGCCAATTGTGCATCCTGTCATACAGAGCCTCTGTTTACCGATAATTCATATCGTAATAATGGTATTGGCATTAATCCCGTTATAAAAGATTCGGGGCGTTTTTTAATTACCCGTGTACCTGCTGATGTGATGAAGTTTAAAGTGCCAAGTCTACGAAATGTTGAAGTAAACTATCCGTATATGCACGATGGCCGGTTTTACGGTTTAAAACAAGTACTCAACCATTATGCAAAAGTTTCAAACTCTAAAAACAAAGCCGACACTGTTTTAAAGCAAGGAATGCAGTTAACCGAGCAAGGCCAAAAAGATATTATAGCTTTTTTAAAAACTCTTACCGATAATACTTTTTTACATGATAAACGCTTTATGGATCCGGGTACATACGTTTACCTCCCAAAACCTGCAAGTAAACAAGAGAATAAAACATCTGTTACTAAAGATGAGAGTATTGTTACAAAATATAAAAACAAATGGGAGGCAGTAATTCTTGCAACTATAGATGGCATTCCGCAATACGCAAACTATATTGATAAGTTAGATGAAGTAACACAAAGTATTTCAAAGCAATTAAAACTTCAGGCAAATATTGAATTAGAAAATTTGCGAACAAAATTAATAGCCAGTAAAAAACATAAAGAAGCCATTAAAAACTATATAACCTTTGGTCAACCTGCCAGCAAAGATGAAATTACAGAGCCTTGCAAAAAACAATTAAAAGACAGGTGGAGCGAAGCAGAAATAACGGATAGTGAATTAAAAGGTCAATCAGAAAAAGGATGGCTGGTTATTATAAAATATAAAGTAAAAAACAAATCGGGAGGACCTATTATAAAAAATGCAAATTTTGATGTAAAATATAATCCTATAGAAAAAAACTACATTATTTTAAACGTGAATTACTGAAAAATTAATTCGCTTAATTAACATTCTAATAATTAACTAACTTTGGTTAGATAAAATAAAAAGCTGTAATTTTAGAGCAAAATAAAGCTTTATGGCCATTTATAAATTCAGGGTTACGTTTGAGGATTACGAGGATGTTTCTCGTGATATAGAAATAAGATCATCTCAAACTTTTTTTGATTTTTTTCAGATTATTTTACAAAGCATAGCTTTTGATACAAAACACGCCGGGGCTTTTTTTGTAAGCGATGATTATTGGAGCAAAGGCAGCGAAATTACTTTATTGGAAGAAGATGTAGAACCGGGAGTTAAATTAATGAAAACAACCAAAATTGCTTCGTTTATTGAGCAGCCAAATCAACGTTTTGTTTTTTTATATGATAAAGAAATTTGCTGGTCGTTATTTATTGAGCTTATAAAACTTGTACCCGAAGATGTTAAAGCTGCTTACCCACGCTGTGTAAAAATTTTAGGCACGGCGCCTAAACAATATAAACAAAAAGCAATTGCCAAATTAAAAGAAGAAGTGGAAAACGGCATTGCTGATGAAAAAATTGCAGATGATGATATTTACAAAGCAATTGGCGACGAGAAATTGGTTTTTGATGAAGACGAAGAAAGCTCGTTAAACGAGGATGAAAACAATTTAGTGGGTGCCGAAGAAGAGGAAGGCGATGAACATGGGGAAGAGCATGAAGGAGAAGATGACCACCATGAGGGTGAAGAACACGAAGGTGGTAACGATAATTGGTAGTATTACTACCTGCCTACTTCTTTAAAAAAGGGATTTTAGTTACTATGGCCTTAATATTTTTGTCGCGTATTTGTACAAAAATTTCAGTTTCAGCTTTAGCAAATTCTGTTTTTACATAGCCCATCCCAATAGCCTTGTTTAATGTTGGCGATTGCGTGCCTGATGTAACCACACCAATATTATTTCCGGCAGCATCAACAATTGGATACCCATGACGGGGAATGCCTCTGTCAATCATTTCGAAACCAACTAATTTCCTTGTTAAACCTTTTTCTTTTTGGGCAAGTAAAAAGTTTTTATCGGTAAAGTCTTTTGTAAATTTTGTAATCCAGCCTAAACCGGCTTCTAAAGGTGAAGTTGTATCATCAATGTCGTTACCATATAAACAAAAGCCCATTTCAAGGCGAAGGGTATCGCGTGCGCCAAGCCCAATAGGTTTAATGCCAAACTCTTTACCGGCTTCAAAAACAGCATCCCAAATTTTATTAGCATGCTCATTATCAAAATAAATTTCAAACCCGCCTGCTCCAGTATAACCTGTATTTGATATAACTACATTATCGCAACCGCAAAAAGTACCTTTTGTAAAACTGTAATATGGTATATCGGTCAACTTAACCGAGGTAAGTTTTTGTAATGTATCTATAGCTTTTGGGCCTTGTACCGCTAATAAGGATGTTCTGTCAGATATGTTTTTCATATCTACACCTTTGGTGTTATGGCTGCTAATCCAATTCCAATCTTTATCAATGTTAGATGCATTAACAACTAACATATATGTTTTTTCATCAATGCGGCAAACCAACAAATCATCAACTATGCCGCCCTTTCCATTTGGCAAGCATGAATACTGAGCTTTACCATCAGTAAGTACCGATGCATCGTTACTGGTAACCCGTTGAATTAAATCTAAAGCATTATCGCCTTTTAAAATAAACTCGCCCATGTGGCTTACATCAAAAACACCCACTCCATTTCTAACAGTAGCGTGTTCGTCATTTAAGCCACTATAACTTACAGGCATATTATAGCCTGCAAATTCAATCATTTTAGCGCCAAGTGATATGTGTTTATCTTGTAATGCAATACTTTTCATGAGGTTTATTTTTGAGCTGCGAAGATAACTATTTTATGGCTTAATGCTCGTGTTCGGCAAAAGTAAGTACATAGTTATTATTGTCTAAAATAGAAAACTCGGTAGCTCCGTAAAAAGTCTTCTCTAAGCCTTTTAGCACCGTAACCTTATTTTTAATGCGTTCAAAAAAAGCACGTATATCTTTTATATTGATATACAGTAAAAGTGAGCCACCATCTTTACGGCTTATTTCAGGCAATTCGTTAGCCAGGCTTTCAAAGGTTTGAAACAT
>DATFTU010000375.1:0-3515 GCA_035261565.1 Bacteroidia bacterium | reverse complement strand
TACTGTTACCTTTAGTTAAAATAAAAAATTATAAAGACTATTCGTTTAGGTTAACCCTATTTGCCTCCATTTTAATATGGATAGTTATTTTTAACCATCGGGCCGAATCGCCCACTTTTATTATAGCTTTGGCAGGTATTGTTATGTGGTTTTACAGCCAAACCCCGAAAAAAGAAAACGTTGTTTTACTTATTTTGGCTATTGTTTTTACCTGCCTTTCTCCAACTGATTTGTTTCCTCGATATATACGTCAAAATTTTTTAGAAGTATATGTAATAAAAGCGGTGCCCTGTATCCTTATCTGGTTTAAAATAACTTACGATTTGCTGTTTAATAAATTAACTCCAAATCTGAAAGATTAAGGTTTTACCTCTTATTCTTTTATCAATTTTTGTGTATAAATTTTATCGGCACTGGTAATTTGTACGTAATAAATTCCCGAAGGCTGGCCTTGTAAATCAATTTGCATTTCATCTGTCTGACCAGCTTCAGCTTCCTTAACAACCTGACCAATAATATTAAAAATTTTAACTTTTAAAACATCACCGTTACTTTTTACATTAATATTAAATACATTTTTAAACGGATTGGGGTAAAATGCATATTGTTGCTGTCCATAATCAAAACTTTCAATGCCGGTAACAGCAGCGCAAGCCGTTCCGCCAACATCAACAAAATTTTTACAAAGCGATTGATAGTATTGATTTGTAATAGCAGCATCATGAATTACAATCATATTCTCATCATTTGTATTTGATGCAGCCGATGTCCAGTTATAAGAACCTGTAAATACTTGCGGGTCAGATGATGCATGCAACTGGTCTACAATCATAACCTTGTTATGGTATATATACGAGCCCGTATATTCTTTAAGATTGGCTCCCATTGTAGCACTTAATGTAGACCAAGGGCTATATGTAGCGCTATACTGATCCATAATACCAATACATGGAATACCGCCTGTATATTTAGTTTTAATTGTACCGGCAACTGTAGCATCAGTAAATGTATAAATACCGAAAGCCATTTCATAATTAGCAGAATTAATTGTGTTTATCAATCGTGCTTCCGGACTATCTTTCGGGCTAAAATATACTTGCACAGGAGTGCCGTTTACTGTAAAACTGGTTGTTGTTGAAATTGCCTTATTAATACTAAATTTTTCATTAGCAGTTACAGGCGTAGCACCTGTGCCGCCCCACATTTGATTAAATTGAGCTAAATACGCCTGAGCTACAGCCTGATCCTGAATAATTACCATATTATTATAATCGCTTCCCATTTGCTCATCGCTCCAGTCAAAAGACCCTGTCCACAATATGGCATCACTGGCATTAGTTGAATTAGCATCAACAATCATAAACTTATTATGCATAATATAATTTGATTGTACGGGGCTTGCCAGTTTATTAACATTGGTTGTCCAGGTAACTTGACTTAGGCCTGTATTGCTCGAACTTCCGTCGTATATCCACCTAATAACAACTCCTCTTGCATGGGCATTATTAATAGCTGTTGATATTATTTTTACATGGCTTGAAGTACTTGATGTATAATCGTATTGAGCTATATCAACTGTATATTTTGCTCTATTTATATAGGCAGCTATAGTATCTGCCGAAGTACTGCCTATTAAATAAGTGGCATTTACTCCTGTTGAAACTGAGGTGTTAACCGGATGGTTAAAATAGCATTTAATTTTAGGGTTTACTGTTTGTGCAAACGCAGCAACAAAAAATAAAAAAGTTGCTATTGTTGTAACTAATGTAAAAGATGTAGTTGTTTTTTTCATATTCAAAGTGGTTTTAAGACTTTGAAAGTGGTTTTGAATTATTTTTTAATCCAATAAGGTGTTCACCCTCAAAAGTTGAGTACAATATACAAAAAAAATAAAATAATACGCAAATACCTTATGTAAAATTTAGGTTATGTTAGATAACGCTCATATAATTACCCACTAATCCTTTTATTTTCAGGTTTACATTAACCAAAAATTAATATTTTTTTAAATTATGAAACTTATTTCATACTTTTGTGAAAGTACTTTCATAAATTTTCATGGCAGATAAAATAACAAAATTACAATACCTTGCCGGGGCCACTCGTTTCAGGCGAATAAGTGAAAAATTATATACAGATGGTGATAAAGTATACAGCCAATTTGATATTGATTTTAAAGCCAGTTGGTTCTCTATATACTATACTTTAATTAACTCCGAAAAACCGCTTACCGTTCAGGAACTTGCTAACGAAATTGGTTTTACACACATTACGGTAAAAAATGTAGTACGTGAACTTGAAGGAGCAGGAATTGCCAAAATTAAAGCTAATCCTAACGACGGAAGGTCAAAACACATTAGTCTTACACCGAAAGGGAAAGCTTTATACGATAAATTAAATCCTATTTGGAAATTGTTTTCTATGTCGTTAGAGCAACTTTTAACAGCAGGGCACCCTGATTGTATTAATATTCTTAACCGTATTGATGCCGAAGTAGCTAAAAAACCACTTTCAGAAAGGATGAAAGATATTTCTACCAATGAGCCTGTAAGTATTGTGGATTTTAAGCCTTCATTAAAAAAATATTTTTATGAATTGGCGGGTAATTGGCTATTGGGTATGTTAAATGGCAAGCTTGAAAAAGAAGACGAAGAATCTCTACGCAACCCTGAAAAGGTTTATTTAAAAGAAGGTGGTTTTTTATTTTTTGTGTTATATAAAAATAAGCCTGTTGGCTGCGTTGCATTAAAGCGTTTAAGCGAAAATAGTTTTGAGTTTTGTAAGTTATTTATAGGCCACGATGTCCGTAACCTGGGATTAGCTACAAAATTAATTGAACGCTGTATAACCCGTTGTAAAGAAAACGATGCCAAAAATCTTTACTTGCAAACTACTAACGAGTTAAAAGGGGCACACAAATTATACTATAAGCTGGGTTTTACAGACTGCAACGCGCCAAAAGAGATGAATGTATTAAAACGTACTGAAAAAATAATGGCACTTAATTTATAACACATAAAATGATTACCATTCGTAAAGCAACATTAGCCGATGCTAAGCAAATATGGCAAATACTACGGGTTACTAATAGTAAAGGTAACTCATTTCCTTTTCTTGCCGAAAAAGATGAGGAAGAAAAAGAAATGATGGCATACTGGTTAGCCAACGATAAATATGCGTATGTAGCTACTGAAGATGAAATTATTCTGGGTACTTTTTATTTAAAAGATAATCAACCGGGCCGTGGGGCTCATATAGCCAATGCAGGATATGCTGTATCAGAAAAAAGCAGAGGAAAAGGCATAGGCAAGCTAATGGGCGAGTTTTCGTTAAAAGAAGCCAAACAGCTTGGTTATAAAGCCATGCAGTTTAATTTAGTAGTAAAAACAAATCAGGCAGCTGTAAACAGTTGGAAAAGCATTGGCTTTGATATTATTGGAGAAATACCCCAGGCATTTAATCATAAAGAGCTTGGTTTTGTAAACGCCTATATAATGTATCAAAAACTATAAAAT
>DATFTU010000374.1:0-2054 GCA_035261565.1 Bacteroidia bacterium | reverse complement strand
GTGCCGTTTTTGGATCATAGGTTAGTTGAATTTTCGATAGCTTTAGATAATGATTGGAAAATAAAGAATGGCTGGACCAAATATATTTTGCGAAAAACCGCTGAACCTTTGCTAGATAAAGAGGTGGTGTGGCGCAAATATAAAATGGGTTTTTTAACCCCACAAAAGCTGTGGAAGCTACAATCTAAAAAAGAATTGGATACCTTTGTAAACGAAGTTAAAATGCCCGATTTTTTAGATAAAAACTACTTACTGAAATTAAATAATGCGGATGTAAACGACAGCTCGCATTTAAGTGAGTTTTGGAAAATGGTATCTTTTTTAAAATGGGCAGAAATATTTAACGTTAGATTTAATTGATGAAAGAGTTGAAGTTTGCCATAATTGGCTGTGGAAGAATAGCGCAACGACACGCTGAACATATTGTAAAAAAAGGGAAATTAGTTGCTGTTTGCGATATTGATAAAGTGCGCAGAGATGAATTAGCCACCAAGTATGTTTGTAAAACTTATGCAAGTTTGGATGAACTTTTAAAGCAAGAGAAAGATTTAGACCTTGTTTCGGTTTGTACCCCTAATGCGCTGCACGCTGAACAAAGTATACAAATTCTGCAAGCCGGCATTCATGTACTTTGCGAAAAGCCAATGGCTATTACCGTTGAAGATTGTGACCGAATGATTGCAGCAGCCGATGAAACAAAAAAACATTTGTTTATTGTAAAACAAAACCGTTTTAATGCACCTATTGCAGAATTGAAACAAATTATTGACGACGGGCGTTTAGGTAAAATATTAGATGTACAATTAAATTGCTTTTGGAACCGTAACAACAAATATTACGAAAGTTCTGACTGGAAAGGAAGAAAAGAGTTAGATGGAGGAACTTTGTTTACACAATTTAGTCATTTTATTGATTTGCTTTACTGGATGGTTGGAGATGTAAAAAACATACATGCCATTACCCGAAACTTTATGCATAAGCAAATTATTGATTTTGAAGACAGTGGGGTTATAACCCTTGAATTTGATAACGGAGCTATTGGGACAGTAAATTATACGGTTAATAGTTTCGAGAAAAATATGGAAGGCTCTATTACGGTATTTGGCGAAAAAGGAACAGTTAAGGTTGGTGGGCAGTATTTAAATACGCTGGAGTATCAAAACATAGAGAACTATAAAATGGAAACTGTATTTGAAACCAAACCTGCTAATGATTACGGGTATTATCAAGGCTCTATGTCTAATCACGATAAGGTGTATGATAATGTGGTTGATGTACTAAAAAACAATGGTACCGTTGCCACCAATGGGTTTGAAGGTTTGAAAACGGTGGAGATTATAGAAAGGATTTATAAAGCTGCTAAAAAGCAAATGCAAGTACAATGAGAGTTGGCATAATAACAGCTCATTACATGCCCGAGGTTGGTTACCAGGAAGTACACTTGCCTAAGGCCTTTGCCCGAAATGGGCATACCGTAAAAGTTTTTACATCTAATGCCTCGGTTAATTTAGGGGGAGAAATGAATAAACTTACCTATAAAAGAGGTTTGTTTAAAGATGAAAAATATGGTTTTGAAATTTTAAGATTACCTGCCATATTCTATAAATCGAAAGCCTATTCGTTTGGTTTAAGAAAAGCAGTTGAAGCATTTGAGCCTGATGTGCTGGTTATTTTAGGCGTTGCAAAAATATTTCCTATGCCCTTGTTAAATGAGGCTTTTGGTAAAAAGGTTAAAATGATTTCGGTATACGGTGATGCTAAAGAGTATTTAGACAGAAATACGTTTAAGCAAAAGTTTAAAGCCTCATTATTTGAATTGGGTTACCGTTTTATAAAAGAACCACTTTACCGGAAAGCGGTTAGGCATGGCGAAAGATTAGTGATGAACATACCCGAAACCAACGACTTTTTTTTAAGCTTTTTAAAAAACGATGATAAAAAAACATTTGAGCAAAAACGATTGATGCTTACACTGGGTTTTAACCCCGAGGAGTATTTTTATAACGAAAACGATAGGATAAATAAGCGAACCGAACTTGGTATTGCTGATAATG
>DATFTU010000373.1:0-2449 GCA_035261565.1 Bacteroidia bacterium | reverse complement strand
CCAAAATTAATATTGCTGTTTAAAATACTTTCTTCCTCGCCAATCTCTTCACTAATTTTTTGAGACTCTTTTAAGAAAGCCAATGCTTCATCATACCGTTGCTGGTCTTTATATATAACGGCCATGTTATTTAATATAGCCGCCCTTCCCGATTGGTCTCCAATTTCTATTTTAATGGCTAAACACTTTTCGAAATACAATAGCGCATTTGCAAAATCATTTTTATTATAAAAAATATTGCCTAAACTATTATACGATTCTGAAATGGCATTTTTATCGCCTCTCGATAATCTAATTTGTAATGCTTTGGTGTGATAAGAAAGCGCTTCTTTATATTTTTCTTCCAACTGATAAATAAGGCCAATGTTTGTATATGCTTTGGCAATTGATGAACTATCTATCTCTTTATTCCCCTCGGCTATTAAATCTTCTTTCATTTTCAGGGATTTTAAAAGATACTGAAGAGCTTCGGGGTAATTGCTTTGGTTACCACAAATATTACCCAAGTTATTATAGCAAACGGCTATACCAAATTTATCTTTAATCTCTTCCCTTATTTCAAGTGATTTTTTATAATACTTAAGTGCTTCGGAGAAATTACTCATGGTTAAATAAACTCCTCCTAAATTATTATACAAACTTGCTATGGCTTTTTTATCCTGAAAACCCAACCGGATATTTAACGATTTATTATAAAAAAAAACAGCGCTATCGTATAAGGCTATCTGCATTAAAACATTGCCCAGGTTAGCACAAGCATTGGCCTCGCCTTTAAGGAAATTACTTTTTTTTGAAAAAAGTAAAGCCTTTCGGGCATTAGCAAGGGCCCTTTTATAATCCGATGTTTTATCGTAATTGTAGCTTAACTGATTATAAATATTAGCCTTTTCGGTGTCGCTTTTTGTAGTTAATACTATTTTTTGAAGTGAGTCGTTATTATTTTGAGCATGTAAAATTTGACTTACTAAAATTAAAACAACTGACACAACAACACAGTAAATTTTATATGGCTTTATATGGTTCAAATAAATTAATTTTACGGATAAATATATTCGTTTTAAATGTAACTAATTTTATGAAATATTATTTAAAAACGTTTTTCCTACTTGCTGCTTTATTTTTATTAACCGGGCATACTAAAGCACAAAATATAATGGCTGCTCATAAAATAAACACAAAAAGTTTTGGCAATTTATATCAAGTAGACGATAGCCTTTACCGCTGTGAGCAACCTACTAAAAAAGGGTTTATATTGTTAGATAGTATAAACATTAAAACAGCTGTTAATTTAAGGCAAAGAAAAACCGACAACCACAAAATTAAAAAAACAAAATTGGAATTAATAAATGTGCCTATGAATGCATGGACTATATCTTATAATGACATAATAGCCGGTATGCGGGCCATTAAGAATGCAAAAAAGCCAATTGTTATACATTGTAAACATGGCGCTGACAGAACGGGATGTATAGTGGCCATTTATAGAATAATTTACGACGGCTGGACCCGAGAAGAAGCCATAAAAGAGTTTAGATATGGTGGGTTTCATTACCACAAAAAAAGTTTCCCTAATATTTTACGGTTATTGGAGACTATAGATATAGAACAGGTAAAAAAAGACTTAAACAAGGCTTAAATTTCATGTGTACTTTTATCTAATTCAGTGTAAAATTTATTACTTAATTCATCTGTTAACATTAGTAAATCTTTCATATACAAGCAGAGTTCTGTTTTATATTTTTTTACACTTTCAATATCAAAATACAACAACCCGGTACGGCGGATAAAAAAATCGGAAGGTGTAATGCACATCTCTTTCTCGATAGCATATATTAATTGTGCACGGAGTGAAACAGGTAAATTGCTTTTTTCTTCTTTTATTTTTTCGATAATAGAATAAAGTTCATTTACATTAGAACCATACCGGGTTATTAATTGCTCGGTTTCATTGATAGATAACCCCAATACAAGACCTTCGCCCATTTTACTTTTTACAAATTCAGAAAAGGTAATAAGCTTATCTATTTTTCCGCCCGAAAGTTGAAGTTTATGCGTATCACAATCGGCAATTTTACTTTTTTGGTTAGCCAAATATTTTTGAGCAATAATATCAACTACCCGTTGTGCCATTTTACGGTAGCCAGTAAGTTTTCCTCCGGCTATGGTAATTAAACCCGATGTGGAAATAAATAACTCATCTTTTCGAGAAATTTCGGAAGGGCCTTTACCCGGTTTATGTATTAAAGGCCTTAAACCTGCCCAACCCGATTCTATATCAGTTAAATTTAGTTGATTTTCAGGAAAATAATTATTTATACATTTTAAAAGATAGTTTTTATCCTCGACAGTAATTTTAGGGTTTGCCAAATCTCCTTCGTAAAACGTATCAGTTGTGCCTATATATGTTTTTTCATCACGCGGAATTACAAATATCATACGCTTATCGTAC
>DATFTU010000372.1:0-4788 GCA_035261565.1 Bacteroidia bacterium | reverse complement strand
GTTTTGTTTAATGGTAACGCGGGCAATAACCATTACAACTCGTATTGGGGTTTTCAAAACGGACAGGAGCGTAGTGCCAGAACAAGCAAAACAAGTATTCCTACTGCTATTTTAACTGATTTATGGAAAATAAACGACCACACTACACTTACAGCCAGTCTTTATGGCTCTAAAGGCCGTACAAGCCTTACAGCTTTAAATTATTACGGCGTAAAGAACCCTGCGCCTGATTATTATACGTATATGCCAAGTTATTATGGCCCTTCAAGTTCTGATGCCAACCCTGCTACGTATGCAGCAGTAACACAAGCCTGGCAAACGGGCGGTATAAACCCGATTTCAGGTTTAAGCACCGGGCAAATCGATTGGGACGGCATGTATAATATTAACCGCAACAACCTTCATACGGTTACTAATGTTAATGGCCTACCGGGTACTTCATACACAGGTAAAGAATCTCTTTACATTTTAGAAGAGAGAAGGCAGGATGTAACCACAGGAGGATACAATGCCATTTTTAATACCACTTTAAAAAACAATGGCATTCACTTAACCGCTGGTACTAATGGCGAAGTTTCTAACACCCGTTATTACAAAGTGGTTAACGATTTATTGGGCGGAGATTATTGGTTGGATTATAATCAGTTTGCAAGCTCACTTTCTCCTAATTCTAATATCCTGCAAAACAATATTAAAGACCCTAACAAAATAATTAAACAAGGCGATGTGTTTGGTTACGATTATAACATTAACGTTATGCGTTTTGAAACCTGGGGACAAGCAGAAAAATCATTTAAAACATTTGATCTATACGCAAGCGCAACCATAAGCAATACTTCTTTTTATCGTGCCGGCAACATGGTTAATGGCTTATTCCCAACTACGGCAGGTGTAAATGGTGCGCCGGCAGATGGTTCTTCGGGCGGCAACAGTAAAACACTCGATTTTTTAAACTATGGTGTTAAAGCAGGTATAACTTATAAAATTGACACCCGTAATTTTATTACAATTAATGGTGCTTATATTACTAAACCACCATTGCCAAGTAACGCGTTTATTTCTCCTCGTTCTCGTAACGATGAAATTCCGGGTGTAGGCAGCGAAAAAATACTTACCGGCGATATTTCTTATAATGTACGCCTGCCTTGGTTAAAAGGACGTATTACATACTACTGGACACAGGTAAACCACCAAACTTATTTGCGTAGTTATTTTGATGATGATTACTATAAAACCAACATAAATTATTTTATGACAAACGTTAATCAGTTAAATCAAGGTATTGAGATTGGGCTTGAAGGGTATATTAAAAAACGTTTAGCCATTGTTGGTGCTTTAGCTTATGGCCAATATTTGTATACTAACCGCCCATCGGCATCTATTTCAGCAGATAACACCGCAGCGCTTTTAGCAACAGACAGAACTGTTTATTTAAAAAATTACCATGTGGGTGGTACTCCAGAGCTTGCAAGTTCAATTGGCGTACGATACAACAGTAAAAAATACTGGTATGCCGGTGTTTATTTAAACTATTTTGCTAATAATTATGTTACTATTAACCCCGACCGTCGTACTGCCGAAGCACTTACTAAATATGTAGCAACCGACCCGCAGGTACATCAAATTGTTGACCAGGAAAAACTACCAAGTGCTTATACCATTGACTTTATGGGAGGTAAATCATTTCGCGTTAAAGGCAGATATGGCCTTAGTGTTAACTTAATGGTGAACAACCTAACCAACAACATGTTTAAAAACTATGGTGTTGAACAGTTAAGGCATGATGATAACAATATTGCAAAATTTCCTAATAAATATACATACACTATGGGCTTAACCTATCAATTATCATTAGCCTTTACGTTCTATTAAAATTTATCCGAAACCTCATGAATAAAATAAAACATATTCCTCTTTTACTTTGTACGCTGGCTGTAATGGTGCTGTTTTTTTCTTGTAAAAAAACGCCTGATATGCCTCCTGTAAAATCACTTGCCAATGTTGTAACCATTAAAGATTTAAGAAACCTATATGCCGGTAGTAACATTCATTTTACCCAGGATATATCTTTATTTGCCACGGTTACTATGACGGATAATTACAAAACTCTTTTTATTCGGGATAATACCGGGTCTATTGCTTTAAAACAATTAACCGCGCATGGTATATACGAAGGCGATTCGTTACGCATTAATCTGAATGGTTCGTGGTTAGATTTAACCGGAACTTTAGGTTCATTACAAATCGATTCGGTTGATGTAAGCCCAACTATAACCAATAAAGTTGTAAAGCTTGCAGTTGGTAAAGTACACAATCCGGTTGTTGTAAGCATACCACAATTAGACCAATCGGTTAGCAGCACCATATACTCAAATAATACAGTTCTGCCTTTATCAATATATGATGGTGAGTTGGTGCAAATAAACGATGTTCAGTTTTCGTATGCCGATTCGGGTTTGTTTTTTCCATTAGTTCCCACTTCTGTGTATGCTAATCATAATATATATGATTGCGGGGCTATTAATACATTAACGTTATCTTTGTATACCGGCACAGCCGATTTTGTTAATCAAAAAGTACCTCACACAAAAAGTGGTTCAATGATTGGAGCAATTGCTTTTTATAATGGCGCGTTGCAAATAACACCACGTTCGTTTGCCGACATTAATTTTACACAAAACAGGTGTGGAGTTGATACGTTAACTCAAAATTTTTCAACCTGTAATTCGGGTGTTACAAGCGCCGCAAATTTTGCCAGCGCATTGCCTGGTTGGTCTAATCTTCCTCAAATAGGCAATTTAATTTGGTCGGGCAATGGGGCAACGCCTGCATCTTCGTATGTATATGCTACAAACCAATACTCTTCAACGCAAAAAAATGCCATGTGGTTAATTACGCCGCCTATACAAAACAACAACCCAAATAAAAATGTAAACTTTCAATTCTCGTTTAGTACAACCACCAGTACAACCCGGCCAAGACAATTAAGCGTTTGGGTATCTACAAACTTTAACGGCTATAATTTAAATGGCCCTAACGCAGCAACCTGGACCGAAATTACCTCGGCATTTTCTTCTCTTGCCACTTGGGGGCCCTATAGTACCGGCTCTATTCCATTTGTAAGTGCAAGCGCCAACCCTGTTATGATTAGTAATGTAATTAATTCCATCTCTCCCGGTTACACAGGCACTTATTATATCGGTTTTAAATATGTTGCTAACAGTATTACTACCGACTCAACCATGTCGTTTGCTATTGATAATTTTGCTTTATTAAATAATTAAATCTCATGAAGTCAAAAAGTTATACCCCCATACTACTTGCTGCCTTAGTGTTAGGCACAGGCTTGTTTTTTTCCTGCAAAAAAACACCGGCCGCTCCTCCCACACAGGCTGTAGCCACCGGCCCGTCAATTACCATACAGCAACTGCGTAATATGTATGCGGGTATCAATATAAAATTTACCTCAAACACTATTTTAACCGGCGTAGTTACTTGCGACGAGTCATCGGGTAATTTATACAAACAGGTGTATATACGCGATAATTCAGGTTCGTTTGCATTAACAAAAAATTATGGTGCTATATCGTTGCATTTTAATCAGGGAGCTTCGGGGTTTATAAACACCGGCGATTCTATCGCTATTAATTTAAATGGGTCTACACTCGATAAATCGGGCGGAGGGTCTTTACAAATTGATTCTATAACTCCTATTGACCAAATAGTACATCTTAAATCAGGTTTAAACCCTCAGCCATTAACGGTAACCATACCTCAGCTAAATACTTATTCAAATACTATTGGAGGAGGTTTTATTTTTGACGGGCAGTTAGTACAGTTAAACAATGTGGAATTTGTATCGTCAGAAATTGGTACAACTTACGCCATTCCGCAAGCGCCGCCGGCCGCACCGCAAAACGTAAATAAATATTTGGGCGATTCGTTAAAAAACACCATTGTAACCTATAACAGCGGTTACTCTAACTTTGCGCAGAATAATATTTTAATTCCAAACAATAGCGGGTCAATAGTGGGTGTGGCTAATTTATATACTACCATGCAGTTAACTATACGTTCATTTTATGATATTAACCTTAACAAACCCTATAACACCATTGTTTATGATAGCATTCAGCAAAACTTTAGCAATGCCGGTTTATCAAGCAAAAGCCCTGTATTGCTAACCGGCTGGACCAGCATAGCCTATAAAGGCACTGTAAACTGGCAGGGAGCACAATATGGCACTCCTTTTTCTGCTTATGGAAACCCCTTAAACTGGAAATACGCCCCCAGCGCATCAAATTTCCATACTCCTGACAGCAGAAACGATATGTGGCTGATAAGCCCGCCTATTGTAGACAATGTTTATGCACACGGAGCCTCAAATTCTAAATCGATGGATTTTTCTATGGCTGCCCAGTACTGTACTAATTTACGTTTATTAAGTGTGCTTGTATCCAATACCTTTGATGGCACGCACCTCGACCCTACACAGTGGGTTGATTTGTCGTCTCATTATCCGGGCATACCCTCATCCACCTCACAAAGTACCAATGGTGTGCCTAATTTTAAATATGTGCATAACCCGGGCAGTCCATTTAGTCCAAGCCTTTTTACATTTGATATAACTAATGGGGCCGGTAATCATACCCCTTATTTTTATATTGCCTTCAGGTACCAAAGCGGTGACCCTTATGGAAATTATCCTGACTCAACCGGCAGTACGTATTTACTTGGTAATTTAGTGATTAAATAATTTTAAAAAAAGTAAACAATAACACAAATAAT
>DATFTU010000371.1:0-6099 GCA_035261565.1 Bacteroidia bacterium | reverse complement strand
CCCGCCGCAGGTACAATTTCATACAACGTAACGGTGGGGCCAATGGTGGCTTTAATTTTATCAATCTCAATACCGTAATTGCGCAGGGTGGCAATAATTTTATCTTTATTGGTATTAAGCTCTTCCTGGTTAATAGTTGCTGTTTTTTCTATACTGCCGTAATCATTTAGCAAACCCAGGTGGGGCATTTGGTACGAGCCCAAATCTAACGTGGGGTCGTACTCGCCAAACTGCTCAACAATTTTTTGCGCTAAAACATCGGAATCAACTACAGCTTCGGTTACAGGCTTTACGGTTTCAATTTCTAAATCAACTATCTCGTTTTTTTTTTCGGCTCCAACCTCTTCTTTTTCCGAAACCTCTAAAACTATTTCGTTGGCATCAATTTCTTCCTCTTCTTCCTCAACAACAGGTTGTTCTTCGGCTTTCTCCCCCACTATTTTTTCTTCGGCTACTTTTTCAAAAACAAATTTATTGGTATTGTTTTTTATTTCGGGTTGCGGGGTTTCAGCAGCAGGTTGTACAGGTGTTGCAATGGCTTCTTCAACTACGGGTTCTTTCTTTTTAAATTTAAAAACAATAAAAATAAAGCCGGTAAGGCTTAATACCAGTAAAGCCAGTAAACCAATACCACCTATTAGCGATTGTAAACTTTGACTGATGATATAACCAAAGCCTCCACCTAAAAAAAGCAGTTTATCGCTAAAAATAAAGCCCAGTGTTAGCGATGCCCATATCACTACAAAAACTGCTTTGGCCCAAAGGTTAGCACTGATAGAAATATTGCGCTGAAATGCTTTTGCAATACCACCCAACAACAACAAAGGCACAAATAAAAATGATGATACGCCAAACCATTTGTACATAAATAAATGCGACAGTAAGGCACCCATTTTACCAAACCAGTTTTGCACGCGCACCTCGGGCGAGAAAAGATAGGATGACGGGCCCATTACCTTATCCTGGTCGGCCTGCCAAGTAAACATATACGATGCGCAAGCTACGCCAATATAAACCGCCGCAAAAATGTACAGTAAACCAATAATGCGTTGTGTTTGTTCTGCTTTAAAAAATTCAATTATTTTTTTTAATCGTTCTAAAACACTGGTTCCATCAGCCGCCTGAGGTTTTTCTTTTTTCTCGGCAGCTGCTTTTTTTGCTTTGGGTTTAGCAACAGGTTCTTCTGCAACGTCAACAATTTCAGTTCGTTTTTCTTCGGGGGAAAGCGGAATTTTTAACTTATTTTTTTTAACTTCTTCGGCCATGTTATCCTAACAAATGTAGCAGATACAAGCCATTTATACAGGAGCATGCTGTATAGTTTTAAACTACGTTTTGTTAGAAAGTGAAGCGCACGAATTACTTAGGGTTTAACACATCGCTTTCGGTAACCCCATCGCGCAAACGCACAATACGGTGGGCGTAATGCGCAATATCCTCCTCGTGGGTTACTAAAATAATGGTATTGCCCAGCTTATGTATATCCTCCAGCAGGGCCATAATTTCTATAGATGTTTTACTATCTAAATTCCCCGTTGGCTCATCGGCCAAAATAATAGCGGGTTTGTTTACCAAAGCGCGGGCAATAGCCACACGCTGCCTTTGTCCGCCTGATAATTCATTCGGTTTGTGGCTCATACGGTTCCCCAAACCCACCTGTTCTAAAACTTCTTTAGCACGTTTTTCGCGTTCTTCTTTTTTTACGCCTGCATAAACCAAGGGCAAAGCCACATTCTCTAAGGTGGTTGAACGAGGCAATAAGTTAAACGTTTGAAACACAAAGCCAATTTCCTTATTACGTACCTCAGCCAATTCGTTATCGCTCATTTTGGCAACCGGTATCTGGTTTAAAATATACTCGCCCGATGTGGGGGTATCCAAACACCCCAGCATATTCATCAGTGTAGATTTACCACTACCCGATGGGCCCATCAGTGCCACATATTCATTTTTTTGTACCGTTAGCGATACGCCGTTTAAGGCATTAATAACCTCGGTACCAATTACGTACTTTTTTGTAACATCAATAATTTGAATAATGGGTAATTGCATATCTTCACACAAAAGTAAAATTAAACAGGCTACATTTTTATTGTTTTGATGAAAGGCAACCTGCTGTGATAAGTGCAAATTCTATAACCCGTTTTTATACCCGCCTAAAATATGCATATGGCTTAGATGCACGCGCCCTCAGCTTAATGCGTATTGCCATGGCACTGCTTTTATTGTTTGATTTATGCATACGGGCAAGTTCATTAACCGCGCATTATACCGAAACAGGAGCAGTACCTTTTAACCAAGTTGAACGCTCCTATTGGAGCCCCGGTTATTTTTCGCTTTTTCAGTTTGGCGACAGCTACAATTTTGCGCTTATAATGTTTATTGTAACAGGTATAGTATATTTATTTTTATTAGCCGGTTATAAAACAAAATTGTTTACTGTTTTGGCCTGGTTTTTATTAACCTCTTTACAAAACCGCAACACGCTTATTTCGCAAAGCGGAGATGATTTAATTAGGCTGGTTTTATTTTGGGGCATTTTTATGCCTTGGGGTAATTTTTATTCGCTTGATGCCAACAAGTTGCGTTTGTTTAGAGATACGGAAAAGAAAAAAACTATTCTGTCAGTTGCAACCGCAGGTTATGTAATTCTATTATTTTCAATTTACTTTTTTACGGGCTTATTAAAAGAATCTCCCGAGTGGAACAGTGAGGGCTCGGCAATATACTATGCCCTTAGCCTCGACCAAATGGCGTGGCCCCTCGGAAAAATGCTACTGGCATACCCCGCTTTTTTAAAATGCCTTACCGTTTGTATCAGGTGGTTTGAAATGCTGGTGCCGTTTTTATTATTTATTCCTTTTAAAAATGCACGCTTCAGGCTACTTTTTATTTTGTGTGTGGCTGCTCTTCACCTAAGCATTTCACTTACATTATTTGTGGGGTTATTTTATTTAATCGGGTTAATTTCTTTAATTGGTTTACTGCCTTCACCTGTTATGGATTGGTTTGATAAAAAAATAAAACGCACCCCATCTCACAAAACAAAAACAGATAATTCTCTTCTAAAAAAAATATCGTCAAACTATTATTTTAATGTGCTTAAAAACTCGTTTCTGTTTTTCTGCATAGCCCTTTGTATGCTGTGGAATATAAGCACAGTAAATGGTTCGGGCTTAACTGTTGCCAATGGCTTTTTTCAGTTTGGGTATAGTATGCGTTTTAACCAAAACTGGGGCATGTTTGCACCCACCGTTTTTAAAGAAGACGGTTGGTTTATTATGGAAGGCAGCACAAAAAAAGACAAGATAAAAATTGACATTAACCGCAACGGCACCAAGGCAGATTATACAAAACCGGTTAGTGTGCTTGCCTATATTAAAGACGACCGATGGCGCAAGTTTTACGAAAATTATATTTTAATTAATAATGGGTTTGTTCGCCCTTATTTATGTAACTATTTAATACATGATTGGAATGAAAATCATACTGAGTTAAAAATCGATTCGCTGAAAATTATTTATATGAAAGAGTTTTCGGTACTGCCCAACCAAAAACAAACCATTACTAAAGAGGCCTTGTGCACCTGTGGTAACTAAGTGATGTTTACAAGTTTTATTACTTAGTTACAATTAACATGGTTCAATTTTTATTTTTGTGTGTATGAAAAAAATAAGTTGCCTTATTGTTTATCTTTTTTATTGCCTGCCTGTCATCATAGTAGCACAGCCGCGCTATGAGTATTGGGATGCTGATAAAAACAAGGTAAAATCAGAAGATAATTACAAGCACGGTATTGCGCACGGCAAAACAATTAATTACTACGAAAACGGAAAAGTTGCCCGCCAGGGTTGGTACGTAAATGGGAAACAGGATAGTACCTGGAAGTTTTTTTATGCCGATGGAAATGTAAAGGCCATTGAATATTATAAGGCGGGCGTAAAACAAGGGCACTATTTGTATTATTATAATAACGGAAAAAAAGCACAGGAAACCGTATTTAATAACGACAGGCCTGATAGTATATGGACATCATATTTTGAAAATGGCACTGTGCGCAGTATAGAAAGTTTTAAATACGGCACAAGGCAGGGTGCCTGGAAATATTATTACGAAAACGGCAAACTACAAAGCAATGGCTTGTTTGAAAACGACAAAAAAAATGGTCCGCTGGTTAATTATTATGCAAACGGAAATATACAGTCGCAAGAGAATTATTGCAACAATGTACCTTGTGGCAAGTTTTCTGAGTTTTACGAAAACGGAAAAGTAAAACTGGAGAAAGAATATAAAGACAGTATTGAATATCTAATGAACCTTTGGAACGAAGAAGGCAAACAGGTTATTACAAACGGTAACGGCACATTAACCTTAGTATCTGATAAAAATAAATTACGCGGCCGCGGAGTTTACCAAAACGGCTTGCGCACCGGGCTTTGGAAATTTTATTACGAGGATGGCGCTTTAGAGTATACAACCACATACGTTAACGGAAAAATAAACGGCCCTTACAAAGCATATTTTCAGGATGGCACTATTAAGTCTGACGGGAAATATATAGAAAGCAAAAAAGATAGTCTTTGGACTTTTTACCGCAGCAATGGAGGCATGGAAATGCAAGGCACATTTAAAAATAATTTACGCGAAGGTTTATGGACTTACTTTTTTGAAAACGGAAAAAAAGAAAGTGAAGGCGATTTTGCCGATGACAAACAAAACGGCACCTGGAAATTTTGGTACGTTACCGGCGAGTTATGGAAACAAGGCGTTTTTGCCAACGACTTAAAAAACGGTTTATGGACTACTTTTTTTGAAAATGGAAAAAAATTACAGGAAGGAAATTATGTAGCCAATAAAGAAGAAGGCGAATGGCAGGCCTGGTGGCAAAACGGGCAGTTAAAAGATAAAGGCTTTTTTACAAAAGGTATTTTATCGGGCGAATGGCAGGGGTTTTATAACAATGGTAAAATAAATTACATAGGCCAATACAAAAACGGGCAAAAAAACGGCAAGTGGCAATATTGGTTTGAGCGCAATGGCAAACCAAGAGAAATATCAAACTATGTACTTGGCTTTAAGCATGGCAGCTTTATACAATATACCGAAAACGGTTTTATTGATAGCCAGGGAAAATACCGCCGTGGTAAACAAAACGGCACCTGGCAATATTATTACGAAACCGGCGGCATGCAGCGCCAGCAACATTTTAAAAACGGACATCTGTCGGGTAAAAGCGTTGTATGGGGGCCTAACGGAAAAATACAAAGCTTAATGAATTATAAAGTTATAAAGGATAAACGCAAAGGGCACGAGCAAAGTGTGCCCGATGGCACCTGGATTTTTTATGATAAAAACGGAGCTGAAATAAAACGCATTACATACCGCAACGGAAGAAGGCTTGATTAAACTTTATTACAATAATTCTTTTTGAGGGTCCCAAAAAAGTTTTTCAAAATTAACCACTTTATCATTCTGTACTTTTACTTTTTCTTTCTCTAAAAGCTCTTGCATTTGGTATGGAGTTGCAAAATGATGCTTGCCCGTTAACAGTCCATTACGGTTAAGCACCCTGTGTGCCGGCACTTTTGGTTTTTGGCTGTGTGCGTTATTCATGGCATAGCCCACCTGGCGCGATGCGCCGGCCGCGCCCAAATATTTTGCAATAGCGCCGTATGATGTAACACGGCCTTTGGGTATAAGCCTCACCACCTGGTAAACCATGTCATAAAAATCGGGCGGAGTTTTAGATTCCTGTTTCATGTTATTTGGTGCGTTGCATTAAACTTTGCGCAAATAAAGCAAACTCATTTATTTTTTTGGGCAATGCCGAAGTTGATTTTAAAAGTACAATAGCCTCGTTATAATAAAAATCTATTTCAGCTTTTAAATACTCTTCTATTTTAAGCGCCATAAAAATTTCCTTTACAGCCTGTACTTTTTCAGCAGCATTAAACTCTTTTTTAGTCAGCCAGTTTTGCAATTTATTTTTTTGAGTTGCATCAGCCAATTCAAGTGCTTTTAAAAGCAGTAAGGTTTTTTTGTTCGAAATAATATCGCCGCCAACCTGCTTGCCAACTTGGTCGGGGTTGCCAAAGGCAT
>DATFTU010000370.1:0-2174 GCA_035261565.1 Bacteroidia bacterium | reverse complement strand
ACCCTAATACAAATACTTTATACCCTGCACAACATGTTGTGCAGGGTATAAAGTATTTGTATTAGGGTATTTATTGTTTATATGTTCTTTGCCTTGATGCAAAGAACCAAAAATCAAGGCTGCTTACTATTAAAATGAAATATGTGCGTGTCACTCCGCAGATTTCAGAAACTCGCCCTTTGGTTACAATGGGCTCAAACAGCCTGAAATCTTTTGCTGCGTTTACCGCAATTTCTATTTTAATTGTAAGAGGCCTTGCAGGGTTTAAGGTTTTAGGTGTGAAACAATTTGTATATTTAGGTTATGAAAAATATTTTACCAATTTTATTTATCTTATTTTGCACTCAAGGTTTTGCGCAAACAAAATTAGGTAAACCTCAATTTAAATTAGCCGGTTTTGATAGTGGTACTGTATCGTCAGCGGCCATTTTAGCTAACCCGAAGCTTACTGCAAACGATACGAGTTTAAAAATTGTTTCTTTTGAAATGACGGGGCGTTGTTTAACCGGAGATAAAACTTACACATATAGTTGCATAGGAAGTTTTTTTACACCTGAGGCGATTGCCTTACTAAATATACCAAGCCGCTGTGGGCCCACCAAAATAGTTATTGATAATGTAAAAGTAAAACACCGAGACGGGAAAATTACTTTTTTACAAAACCCTTTAATATTAAAAGTGAAATAAAATTATTTAAGTTTATGAAATATATTTTACTGCTGTTTATTTTTATTGGGTTTGTGGCTATGGGGCAAGACACCCTTATGACGGAAGTAGAAAGCTATGCCGATATTTCGTATTGTTATCAGGGCAAACCTGCAAGAGGCGCATACTATTTAATAAAAAACACCCGGCAGGAAGATACTATACTAAGAGGTTGTAAGGGTTATATAAATTTACCCGAACTTGATTTTACCAAACAAAATGTGGTGTTATATAATTACTCAACCGGGGGCAGTGTATTAAAAACAACTTGTAAATTATATACTATACCGGCACAAAAAAAATATATTGTTAGTGTTGTTGTAGGTTACGATGTTGCTGTTGCCGACATAAATGCCGCAAAACATATTTTTGCCATATTGCCTGTGTTAGACCCCAGTTATACTATTGTGTGCAAGACAGATGAAACCCATAAACCGCCGCCGCTTCTTTTAAAATGCGGAAATGAATCAAAGAAGAAAAATAATTAGAAAATAATACAGATTTCTCCCTTTAGTCGAAATGACAAGCAACGGTTTTGCGTTAGCGTTTTAAGCGGATTGTTTTTTAGTTTTCTCCTTTAAATTGTTTTTCGGTAAAACTTGCTTATCGGCAAGCTCCTGTAAGGTTTCTTCGAGGGCCCGGATATATAGCTGTTGTTTGTAAATGATAGTCTCTAAAACAAGTTTGTTGGCAAGCAATTCTGTTTCGGTGGGAGTATTTGGTGTTTGTGGCATTTTGTATAAATCGGTATACAAATATATGAATGTTTTTTAAATAACCTATACATAGGTTTTTAATAAGCGCATACAAAACACACCTTTGTTAGGTGAACAATGCGCGTGATGAAAAATATTTACGGGAGTTTGGTAAAAACTTACGTCGTATTAGGTTAAGTAAAAACATAACTCAGGAAATACTTGCCGAAGAAGCAGGCATTGGGCATAACCAAGTTGGGCTTATAGAGCGTGGTGAAATAAATATTACTATTAGTACCTTAAAAAAATTAGCTAAAAAGCTAAGTGTACAACCAAAAGATTTATTGGATTTTTAAAATTGCTGTTTGCAGCAGTAGTTTGCGTTAGGGATTAGCTCAGTTTTTTTATTGTTTTTTGGTATTGCTGAATGTTTTTTTGAGAAAAAAATTTGCAGTGGAAAGCTTTTTTGGTATTCTAAAAAACTTGAAACGGAAAGCCCGACGTTTGTAATTAAACAGAACACCCAAATAAATTTTACTTAGAAATAATGAGGTAATGAAACATGCCATCAAGCTCATCGGCTTTTTGCAGTTTACTTAGGGGTACGTAAATGCGTTGCCCATCGGTATTAAATAGTTTTTTGTATTTTTCTTTTTCTTCAGTGGTTAAAAAATCAATGGCTTCAAACTCTTTATTATCTACAATGGGCTCGTTGTTATCGATTACATAATAATAGGGCATTGAGCAAACTTTGTTTTCTAAGCCTTCGGTTTT
>DATFTU010000369.1:0-4198 GCA_035261565.1 Bacteroidia bacterium | reverse complement strand
CCTACTATTAATTTAACTTCTAATAATACAATTTTAACTGCTAACATTACCAATATGTCTGGAAATGGAATCATTCTTAATGACATATTTTCAAATAACGAAATCATAAGTTCGAATTTAATAATTAATATCGATTCAGAAAGTTGGCCTGTTAATAATATCACTGATAATACAGCGAATGGTTTCGTTTTAAATTATTTAACTAATATTTCTCAAGGTGCTAATACTATTGCTGGTTTTAGTATCAATCAAAATTTCCCTACTTGGGCTGGCATTAACCCAGGTCCCGCCGGGCAAGGATCATTCGTTGATTTTACATTTTTCTGTGGACGTGGTGGTGGTGGCGGATTTGCTCCAAGTGGGTTAGGTTCTTTTTTTATGGGAGCCTATCAAAATCCATCAAACAAAAATTATTGTTTTGTTGCCGGAGATATTACCATAGGAACTGCAAGCCCTACGCAGGATAATCAATTCATACTTGGGTATAATAATGGTTATACATTTGGTAGTGGTCCAAGAGCTAATTTTTCTGTTGCAGCAGGAGCAACGGGTGATTTTGTAGTATCCACTAATGCCGTAGTTGCTGATGGAAATATGAATAACAGTGAGATGAATCCTTATATTTCAACGGATACATTTCATATTAAATATAAGGGTTCTACGGGAACAGTTAGTACATTAACTTTTACTAATCTTGGTGGGACTGTTCCGACACTAGGTTCTACTAATACATTCACAGCTAATAATACATTTTCTGGTCATGTAGTTAATTCTTTGAGCACACAAATTGCATTACAGCCATCAACTCAAACAACAACCAACATATATTCTTCAAGCGGTCAAATTCCGGCTAATGATATATTTGGTGGCATATCTATATTTAATGTTGCCGCACCTGGCCTAACATTTAGTTTAGATTCTGCTGCAAATATGGAAGCTGTGCTCACTTCAGCTTTTGGAAGTGGACGCGCTATTAACGAAACATTTTGGTATACGCTCAGCAATGTAAGTGCTGGTGGAATATCTGTCAATCTTGTCGGATCAAGTGATTTTACTATTTTAAATGGAACAATTACCATTCCTTCAGGTACGACTATCAACGCAAGATTCAAGAAAGTTTCTTCAAGTCCTTTGGGTTATTTATTAGTTATCTAAAATTTTATTACAAAATATATTTCAGTTTAATCTTTTCTTTTAACAAATTTAAGCCTAGAATTTCTAGGCTTTTTTTAATTAAATGGAGTTTAAAATGACTGATGATTCAAATAAAGTAATTGAAGCGCTAAAACAAGAAAATACAGCATTAAAAGGAATAATTGATCAAATCAGCGCTCAAAAAGATGCGTTAAGTGGAACTGTCAATGATATATTGCAAGCCAATGTTAATCTGAAAGCAGGCAATATTTTATTTCAAAAGAAAGTTACTACTTTAGAGCAAGAAGTTAATAAACTTAAAGCAGAATTAAATAAAGCAGAGTCTCCTGTTACTGCAGATTAATATTTAAAAGCCGCTATTATTTCTTGGCGGCTTTTTTCTTTTTCTTCCTCTTTTCTCCAGCCTCACTGTAGGCAATTGCGACAGCTTGCTTTTGTGGTTTGCCGGCTTCCATTTCTCTTTTAACATTTTCACTAAACCCTTTCTTTGTTCTTGCTTTAGCGCCTTTATTTAACGGCATAAGTAATCCTTTACATTAATTAATTTAGATATATACTTTACCACTTTATTTTTCATGGAAAAAGGTATTAATGGATGAACGCACAGCCACACAAAAAAGCATTACTACATTTAAATAAAGCAGAAAATTTTCAAGAAAGATTAGCAAAACATCTCGAACAAGTAAGATATATTTTAGAAGGTATGAATCATAAACCTAAAATAAAAGTTAAAAAGAATAGAACGCTTAAATAACTCTACTTGGGCACGCGGCCTACTTTGGTGGGCCAGATGGGTTATTTATTAAATTCTTCAAATAGATGGCCTACGAACTCCCCAAGTTGAAATGTAGCTATATAAGACGCTATTATTAATTTCATCAATGCGCATTCTTTTTATTATTTTCTTTAAATGTATGCTCGACTATTTCATCGTGAAAATTAAAAAAATCTTCTAATTCTTTTTTGACATTATTGCTTATAGTATAATAATGTTCTTTACGACCTTCCATTGAGACTAATAAGCAATTAGCAAGATTACATTTTATAGATTCAAGTTTAATATAAACCTCTATAAACGCTTCCATATTTAAATAAGTAGCTAAATTATGGAATGTTGCAATAATTGCAAGTTGAAATTCAGATCTATCTAGTTTTTTTAATTCTGTCATTTAAATTCCTTCAAAAGCCGGTATTGCTACCGGCTGGTAATTTATTTTCTAACTGTCAAAGTGCCGCCATCAAAAGTATAACCGCCAGTTTCGCCAGTTACTCTTGTTTCGGCTCGGATGTTGAATACACCTTCTCTATTTTTATTTGTGACAAAAGTTAAACTTGCTTTGTCATACCAAGTAGAATTTGCATTAACATCTACATCACCTTCATGTAAGGTACCCTCACGATCACAATTTACTTCGTATTTAAAATGATAGCGTTGTTTTTTTGCTGTAAAATTTTGAATCATAAATCCATGTTCACTAGCAATACTTACATTTTGATTTACATTAGCTCTGTAGCTATGCGTATGAGCATTAGGCTGAACGAAATTAGGTTGCAGACCAGCATTTGAAACTTCATAACTTTCATGTCTTTCAAAATGTATATCTTTTGCATTTCCTATTGCTGTTGTAGTTTCATTTACAATTCCTGCAAAAGCTGCATTAGTACTAATAATCAATATGGATCCAATTAATAATTTTTTCATTTCATTTTCCCTTAATTTTATTAAAAACTTATTTCACATTTTATTTCTTTTTTTAAGTTATTACCTCCTTCAAAAATTTTATTTACAATTGCCTTTTTCATCTTTCTCACAGCCATTCCTTTTTGCAATTGGCATGGGTACAATCACTGGGTGACTTTCTCCAGTTACATGCGGTGATACATGTGCAGATTCTGAAATGTGAGCACTTGGATGAGCACTTACATGTGCGCTAGCATGAGCACACGCATGACCTATTCCAATAGCAAAACTTTTTTGTGTTAATAAAATAAATGTTACTAGTATTATCTTTTTCATATATAAATCCTTAAAATTTTATATTATTAAAATGGCAATTCATCATTAAAATCATCTTTTACTTCTGGCAATGGTTTCATGCCAGAGTTTTTTGCTATTGGCAAATAATCTTCTACAGCATTATTTGCAGGATACATCGAACCTGGCGGCTTACCATTTAATTTATTATCAGGAATTGGAGATGCAGCCTTACATTTTATCTTCATCATTGCATCTCTATTTAATAGCATATCTGGCTTAAATGACTTATCCTCAAATTCTTTTAATAGTCCTGCAGATTCACATAAATGTCTAAGCTTCCATATCATGGAAGGAATAAGAGGAATCCAATCAGTAATTTCTTTTGGCGCACCTTCTCTATTCCATGTACGTAAATGAATCACTAGCATTGGATTTCCACTAGAAGATGGTTTGGTTTCTACAACTTCAATGGCACCTTTATATGTACCTTCTTCTAGCAATTGATAACGTGCTTTCTGTGCTTCTTCTTCACTCATCGGATCATAATTAAAATCTATCATGCTGCGGCCTCTCCTTGGACTTGTTGTTTAAGAAAATCGATACATTTTTGAATGGTGTCATATGGCATTTCTTGCCATCTTTCAGAATTGGATTTATCCAACCATTTCTGCCACTTTTCTTCAGGAAAATTCATTAATTCAATCAAACGTAATATTTCTTTTATCTGCACTTCTTCTGCTAAGCGCTCGGCTGTTGCCGTCTTTTCCAAAATGTCTATACCATAACGTGATGCTATTTCCCCATAGCTAAAAGGAAAAGTTTCACCATCAGGAAATGTTTCTATGCGGGATTTGCGAATAATACCGACTCTTTCCTTTCCGCGCTTTTGGACTTCAAAGACAAGGTCAAATAAATAATCTAATTTTTTGTAACAATCAAATGTCTGGCCAAGCACTGCCATGTTATTTCCGTATTCATTCTTTGCATGGGAGGTGATAATAACGTTCATATCCAAGCGAAGCAACAGGTTAAGTAAATGTTTTATTTTCTTGTTAGCTTCTGAAT
>DATFTU010000368.1:0-4168 GCA_035261565.1 Bacteroidia bacterium | reverse complement strand
TTGCCTTTTGGGGCTTATGTTCCCGTTAACCAAACAAACGCAGCACAAAATTTTAGCTTAAAAGTAAACGACCCTGTTTCAACTATTAAAAACTTACAAATGCATGAAAGCAAGCGCAAAATATTACGCGAGCTGGAGCTTTTAATTATTGATGAGGTTAGTATGCTGCGAGCCGATTTATTAGATGCCATTGATGCAGTTTTACGGCACGTGCGAAGGAAAAGCGCCGCCTTTGGCGGTGTGCAGGTTTTATTTATTGGCGATTTGTTGCAATTACCACCTGTTGTAAAAAACGAGGAGTGGGAGGTTTTAAGGTTATATTACAAAAGTGTTTATTTTTTTGACGCGCAAGTTCTTCAAAAAGAAAAACCGGTTTACATTGAGTTAGATAAAATTTACCGTCAGGCCGATGATACTTTTATTTCGTTACTAAACAACCTGCGTAACAACCAAATTACGCAAGGCGACATTGAGCTTTTAAACAACTATTATAAGCCCGATTTTAAACCAAAGGCAGATGAAAACTACATTACACTAACCACACACAATTACAAGGCACTTGAGCTGAACAAAACTTTTTTACAAGAACTGAAAAACAAATCATTCTTTTTTGAGGCGCAAATAGAGGGTGAGTTTAGCGAATACGCGTACCCCTTAGAAAAAATATTGGAGCTGAAAAAGGGCGCACAAATTATGTTTGTAAAAAACGATGCCACAGGGGCTCAACGTTTTTTTAACGGTAAAATTGCTGTTGTTTCATTTATAGATGTTGAAGATATTGAAGTACAATTTGAAGATGGCACACGATTGTATTTAGAAAAATATACCTGGGAAAACATAAAATACAAACTGAACGAAACCACCAACGAAATTGAAGAACAAATTACAGGCACGTTTACACAATACCCCGTTAAACTTGCTTGGGCAATAACTGTGCATAAAAGCCAGGGGTTGACTTTTGATAAAGCTATTGTAGATATTGGGGCTGCCTTTGCCCCAGGGCAAGCCTATGTGGCACTTTCGCGTTTACGTTCTTTGCAAGGTTTAGTATTAACCTCAGCTATACGGTATAATGGTATAACCCAAGATGCCAAGGTGGTTGAATTTGGTAAAACAAAAGAAGGGCAGGAAAGCCTGAATGAGTTAATAAAAAAAGAAGGTCTTGTTTTTTTAAAAAATTATTTGCTGCAATGTTTTGATTTTGGGGTGCTTGCCTATAACATAAAAGAACATGTGGAAAGCTATAGTAAAAACGAAAAAAAATCGGCCAAGCAAAAACATTATAAGTGGGCTGCTGAATTAAAAAAAGAACTGGATGCCATAAAACCACATGCCGATAAGTTTTTATATCAGGTGGCAAACATTATTGATGCAAAAGAGACATATTATTTAGAAACCCTTAAAGGGCGTGTGCTTTCGGCTTCGGCGTATTTTTTACCTTTTTTTAAAACAAGTTCTAAAACCATATTTCAGCAAATTGAAAAAATAAAAACAGAAAAAAAGATTAAAACCTATTTTAATGAATTGCTTGAACTGGAAACTTGTTTTTACGAACAGGCAAAACTTATTAGCAAAGCAGAATTATTGATAAACGCTTTTTTAAATAATACCGAATTTACCCGAGAAGATTTAGCCATTATATTAAACGACCGCACAAGGACTGAACAAATAAAACAAGCACACGCAAAACCCGAAACAGAAAACAAAGAATCTGTCTACTACGAAGAAGAAATACCAGAGAAGAAAAAACCAGCAAAAACTCCGAAAGAAAAAAAGGCTAAAAAAGAGAAAACGGACACTAAAAAAGAAACTTTTGTTTTGTTTACCCAAGGCAAAACCATTCCTGAAATTGCGAGCATACGAAACATAACAACCGGTACCGTTGAAGGGCATTTGGCTTTTTATGCCGCTAAAGGCGAAATTGATGTAAGTAGTATTGTATCTGACAAAAGAATAAATAAAATTGTTGCTGCCGCCAAACAACTGGATACATTTTTAATAAACCCCATAAAACAGTTTTTAGGCGCTGAATATAGTTACGGTGAAATAAAATTAGCACTTGCCTCGCACTTAGCTAAAGAATAAGATTAAAAAACACCTAACTCACACTCAAAAACCTCTGCAAAATATTTTTTAAACTTTTGTTTTATTTCCTCCATATCAATTTGCCTGCCCAACTCTTTATCAAGTGAGGTAACAGCCTTATCCATAATACCACAAGGTACTATGTGTCGAAAATAACTCATATCGGCATTTACGTTAAAGGCCAAGCCATGTTTAGTAACCCACCTGCTGCAATGCACACCAATAGCGCAAATTTTTCGGGTTTTTTTTGTATCGGCATCTAACCACACACCTGTTTCTCCTGTACTTCGTCCCGCTATAAGATAATAGTCTGCCATTATTTTAATAATAACTTCTTCCAGCAAACGCAAATATTTATGTATATCGGTAAAAAAGTTTTCTAAGTCTAAAATAGGATAAACAACCAACTGCCCCGGACCATGATACGTAATATCTCCACCACGGTTTATTTTATAATAAGTTGCATTTATACTTTTTAAAAATTCGCTTGATATCAACAAATTATTTTCATCACCACTTTTACCAAGCGTATAAACATGGGGGTGCTCTACAAATAACATATAATTATCAGTTATTTGCTGCTCGTTTTCAGGCAAATAACGATTACTTGTTTTTTGCGCAACAATTTTTTGTTGTAATTCTTCTTGATAATCCCAGCAAGCTTTATAATCAATCAACCCTAACCCTAAGTCTTTACACAAAACCTGCTTGTTTTTTTGGGGCATAGCTTAATCGTCTGTAGGCTCAGGAGCTTTTTTAAACCCGGCTTTTTTAGCTTTTATTTTTTTTGGCCAAATAATATTTACTAATTGGTTATCTTTTGTAATAAGCGTTTTGCTTATTCCGTTTGATATACTGATATCCTTTACATCATTTTTCCATATACGTTGCACCGCATCGTATGTTCCGTCATCCAGCATAATGTAAAACACTTCCACCTTATGCTCTTTTACAATTGCTTTGCCCTGAAAACACTCGGCACTGGCACCATTTCGAAAGGTAACTATTACATCCGTATAGGTTCCGTCAGCAACATCCTCTGCGCCACGCTCATCAAATTTTTGAGCCCATTTATTATAACAGTTTAAATCTGCCTTTGGGGTTTCTTGTGCTAAAATATTTAATGAAAAAGTAAGGGCTAAAAGCGTAATTATTTTCTGCATGATGTTTAATTTTGTTTAACCATATAAACCTACCCAAATAACTTTGCTAAATTTATATCCGTTAAAAGTAAAAAATATTTTTAAATACTGAAATTATGCTTGTAAAAGTGTATGGTTGTGCTGTTTACGGCATATTGGCTACTAAAATAACCGTTGAAGTAAATATTGTACCCGGCGTAAATTTTTACTTGGTTGGTTTACCCGACAATGCTGTTAAGGAGAGCCATCAGCGCATTGATGCCGCTTTAAAAAACAATGGGTATAAAATACCCGGTAAGCAAATAACCATTAATATGGCTCCGGCCGATATAAAAAAAGAAGGTTCATCATACGATTTAACATTGGCTATGGGTATTCTTGCCGCATCTGAGCAAATAAAAACAGATGAGTTAGAACAATATGTAATAATGGGAGAATTGGCACTTGATGGTTTTATTCGCCCTATAAAAGGAGTTTTGCCTATTGCCATAAAAGCTAAAGAAGAAGGGTTTAAAGGCATTATTGTTCCGGCTGAAAATGCTGCTGAAGCTGCTGTTGTTGAAGGATTAGGCGTATATGCTGCAAACCATATTAAAGATGTAATTCATTTTTTTAATGGCGATGATGCCGCCATAGAAAAACTACATTTTAATGCCGAAAAGCTTTTTAATACTAATGAAACTCTTGATATACCTGATTTTTCGGATGTAAAAGGGCAGGAAAACATTAAACGTGCTTTTGAAATTGCCGCCTCAGGCGGGCATAATGTTTTGTTAATTGGCCCTCCCGGTGCCGGAAAAACAATGCTTTCTAAAAGGTTACCCTCGGTTTTGCCCCCTTTAACATTAAATGAGGCTCTTGAAACCACTAAAATACATAGCGTTACAGGGAAATTAAACAAGGGAGGGCTTGTTACACAAAGGCCTTTCAGAAATCCCCAT
>DATFTU010000367.1:0-2423 GCA_035261565.1 Bacteroidia bacterium | reverse complement strand
ATAAGCAACTATGCCTTGTTTGTATTGCAGGTTTACTACATTATAAACATCTTTTGCCATAGCCACATTATCGCGCATAGCAGTTAAGTTGTATAAGTTGCTTTTATAATTTGCAAGCGCAGTTGTGTACTGGGTATATATGGTTGATTTCAGGCTCTCTTGTGCCCAGTTAAGCCGTTCTTCTTGTAATTTAGCCCGTTGTATACTTTCTACCCGCCTGAAACCCGTAAATAAAGGAAATGTAAGTGTAGCCGTTATGTAAGAGTAAGGATATGCCTGTATAAATAAATCGGCCGAATTATTGTTTTCGTATTGATAGTTATAATAAAAAGCGGCGGTTAGGGTGGGCAAAAACTGAGACCTGTAATATTTTACATTTTGCTTCTGCAAATCTTTTGCAGTTTGCAGTTGCTTAAACTCTATTCTGTTTTCAAATTGTAATTGTTGCGTAGTATCAAAAACAATTTCTTTCATCATTTGCGCTGTGTCAAAATTTACGTTAAACTCTTTGTTGGTTGGGTAACCCATCATTTGTTTAAGTGTGGCATACAACGGGCGTACATTTTCATTAGCTTGTTTTAATTGTGCTTTGGAGTTATTAAGTGTAATGGCGGCTTCTTTGTAATCTGTTTTATCTACAATACCGCCCACAAATTGATGATACGTATCTCGCAAATTTTTACATAGCCGGGCAGTATCCTCTTTAAAAACATTTATCTGTTCTAAAGTAAGCAGCAGGCTATAAAACGCTTTACTAACTGTAGCTACAACATTTATTTTGGTACTGTCGTTAGATTGTTGTGCTTGCAACACAAGTAAATGTGCATTATTAGCCGCATACAAAACATCCGGACTAAAAATAGTTTGCGTAACATATAATTGTGGCATAAACGAATTTACTACGCCCGGGTGCCCAATCAGTAAAGGGCCGCTTGGGTTTAATGAGTTTAAAGAAAAACTGGTGGGCAAATTATCGTAATGCACATAATTAATTCCCAAATTTACCTGAGGCAGCCACGGCGATAAATTTATGGCATTTGTTTTTTTTGCTATGGCAATATCAAGTTGAGATTGCATTACTGTTGGCCTATGCTGTAAAGCGTAAACTATACATTGGTCTAATGATAGATGTGTTTCATTAGATGCACCAGTATCGTTTTGTGATTGTGTGTTTAGGAAAAAGAAAAAAACACTAAAAGCAGTAATGAACACACGTTTTAACATATTTCATATAGTTTATACGCAGGCGTTCTATTGTTCTTAAAATTACCTAAAAACAAATAGTATACCCTTTTAACTTATTTGTTACAATACGACTTATGTTGGATGCATGAAATTTTTATACCATGTTTTTTAATAAATTTTGAGTGATTGCCCTTATTTATTCTGTTTTTTATTGTGGAATTTAATCCACAGTTACAAGTATTTAATTGAGGGCATTTATTTTTAACAATACTGCCATTATACACCACAACCTTTTAAACGGCGAAGTTGTTGAGGGTAAACATGAAAAATTAATCTCAAAAGATATTTTCTTGTTGGCAAACGGTATAAAAGGCAGGAATACTACATGGAAACACAATAAAGATTTTTCGGAAGTCCCCTTAAAGAATTTTTTAAAGTGTGACGTGTGCGGAAGTTCTTTTTGTGGCTACCTTGTAAAGAAGAAAAACTTATGGTATTACAAATGCAATAAAACGGGTTGCAAGTGTAATAAGAGTGCCAAAACACTAAACGAGTTGTTTATTGAGAAGCTAAACAAATTTACAGTAATGGAAAAATACATAGAGCCTGTAAAAGATGAGTTTATTAAGTTGTTTAACAAAACTGCAAAAGAGAGTGTAAGCCATATCAAAACCTTAAATATTCGTTTACTGGACATTGAGAAGAAAATTGATGCTTTAGAAGAGCGTTTTGTTACAGGCGAAATTGAAAGAGAATTATACCAAAAGTTTGTAAACAGATATAAAACGGAGAAATTAGAAATTAATGCGGAATTAGGTAGTTTGTCTTTTGAAAACTCGAACCTTGAAAAGAGGCTTGAAAAATATTGCCAAATACTCACGAAACCCTCGTTACTGTGGGTTTCTAATGGATATAATGGTAAACTTGAATTGCAGGAATTAATGTTTCCTAAAGGAATTTTGTATAACAAGGAAAAAGGCGATTTCCGAACTCCTGAAATTAATGAAGTAGCCTTTGTATTAGCTGAAATAGCAAAGGATGTAGAACAAAATGATAAAGGGGGCTTAATTGATTTTAACTCTAAGTCCCCTTTGGTATCCGGAGTGGGACTTGAACCCACACGCCTTACGGCATACGCCCCTCAAACGTACTTGTATACCAATTCCAACATCCGGACAGAAAACGTATTAAATATAAAACAAAAAAACCGTTTTATAAAAAACGGTTTTTTTGATGTA
>DATFTU010000366.1:0-2662 GCA_035261565.1 Bacteroidia bacterium | reverse complement strand
GTCTTTTTGCAGAGCTATAATGCGCCGAAAATTCATTTGTTCAATATGTTTAGTTTTTGCAAAATCAGTGTACGCTTTATATAATGCAACACAATCAGCTTTATTAGGTGTCAATACTGTTTCGTAAGTAAGTTTTTTTTTCTCAGCCGCTCTTATGTCATAACGGTAAGTAGAATGAATAGCTTTAAACAAAATATCTTCTGGCTTTTCCAAATAAACTATTGGAGTTCTGTATGTTTCCTGAAATTTTGTACTTACGTCAGATTTTTTTCTAGAAGCAGTGTATACATTATAGGTTCCTTTTTTTATTGGCTCATCATCATAAAACCAAATTTCTTTTCTCGTAAATAAAAAATAGTTGTGTGTAGTAAAAAGTAACATTAAAATATTATCCTCTAAACGTAATTATTTCTCGTATTCTCGGAATTATCTCGTTTATTCTAAGTTTAGTTTTTAAAAATGGTTCATCAAACAATTCAATTCTTGGTATTTCAAGCATGTTATGCTTCTTGCTGTCGTAGGGCGATGGGTTTACAGTAACACCAATTTTGTACCCGGCATCAAAAGCTGCTTTTTTAACATCTTGATTATATGCTCCAAATGGATAAGAAATAGTAGTAGGAAATATACCGGTATGCTTTTTAATAATCAATGCAGATTCTTTGAGCTCGTGCATTAATTCAGTATACGAAAGCTTTTTTGATAATACAGGATGGCTAACTGTATGAGAACCAACTTCGCACATGTGGTTTTTTAAATCTCTAACTTCATCCCATGTTAACATCAATCCATACGGAGGTGTTACATCATTTAATTCTTTAATTATGGTATCATATATCTCACATCGTTTACTATTTTCTAACGACTTCATAAACGGGTTTAACTGCTTGGCATAATCTAATCTGTCAGGTATGGTTTTCCATTTAGTGTTTTTTAAATGTCCCGGAAAATCAGTTGTATTTATTGATATAGATAATTTCTCGGTATTAATAAAATGGTGATTTAGTACATAAGTCCAAGGCGGTAAATTATTATCTATACAGTCTGTAACAACATACATAGAGCTAGGGCAGTTATATTTTTTTAAAATGGGTAAAGCAAATTCAAGAAAATCTCTATACCCATCATCAAAACCTATGGCACAAAGTGGCTTTTGGGTTTTTGGCACAAAATCATCAAGTAAATAATCTTTAAGTGGTACCAACTCAAAGTGCCTTGTTAAGTAAATAATTATTTGCTCAAAGTGTTCGGGATGTATTGGGTTCCACAAAGGATCTTGTAAAGTATTAATCCGGTGAAATAAAAAAGTAGTAATATTCTTCTTTAAATTCGGTTTTGAGTTTTTGGATGTTAAGGTTCTTGTAAAAAAATTATTAGGAATTTCAATCGGAATTCTTTTTGCCTGATATAAATTAAATGAGCGTAATTTGTTTAATAATTTTAAAATATTGGGAGGGTAAAATAGAATTGATTTTAAAATGTAATATAATCCCTTACTTTTGTTATTTCCATTAACCCACCAACTACCGGCAAGTATTAAATAGTTATTTGAAAAGCATTGCTGTTTAAACCAAAAAGATTTAAAAAGCTTAGCTCTTAAAGCTTTATTCATTATTAAGAGATTGCCTCTTTCTAGCCTTTCTAAATTTCTACTTAAACTATTTGTAAGAACTCTATAGGTCCAAAGCGGCTCTGGTATACGAAACCCTTTATAGCCTTTTGCAGAAATTTGAATACATAAATCTAAATCTTCAGAAGGCGTAGCATTTGGGTCAAACTCAATATTATATTTGGTAAAACATTCTTTTTTTAAAACTACTCCGCTTGGGGCATGAATTATTTCACCTCTTCTTGCAAGCAAAGAGTCCAATATGTTTTCTGCTGTTATCCCTTCTAAAATGGCAGTTTTTTTTAATTCTTCGTCTGCTAAATAAACATCGCTATAAACCCAATATACATCAGGTTCAGATAGTAGTTTCTTTGCTTTAACTTCTAAATTTTCTGGTTCCCATGCATCGTCAGCATCGAGAAAGGCTATAATTTCTCCTTTTGCAATTGCTAATCCCCTATTTCTGCTTTTTGAAACCCCTTTGTTAGATTGGTTATGAAGCTGTATTCGTTCATCAAGTGATAAAAAATTGTTTATTACCTCTTCAGATCTGTCAGAAGAGCCATCATTTATAATGATGACTTCAAAATTTTTATAAGTTTGATTAAATACAGATTCAATGGCTTGGGCAATATATTGTTCTGCATTATAGCATGGTATAATTATTGAAACTAAAGGAAGATTCGTTAAATTTTCTTTAATAGTATTTGGCATAATTATAACCTATTTATTTAAAAGTTTTTTTTGTAATTTTTCATACTCTAACCCAACAAAATGTATATCAAAATTTTCTACAACTTTTTGTTTTAAACTTTTCCCCATCTCCGTATAAGGAGACGGGTTCTTATATAAACCTTGAATATAAGAAACAAATTCATTTACTGGTTTTTCTTTCGAAAGAAAAATGCCACTAATTTTATGTTCAATATAGTCGTCAAAATCACCTACACCTTTACAAATGGCAACCGGTTTTTCAAAATAACCGGCTTCTTTAATAGTATTATTGCTTGCTTCTGATTCTGACAATAAGGCTATAATATCGGCGGCTTTTAT
>DATFTU010000365.1:0-16590 GCA_035261565.1 Bacteroidia bacterium | reverse complement strand
TAACACATACACATCAGGTAAAAAATTCATTTCAATCGTTTTCATTCCGGCACCGCCACAGGTTTCGCATCGGCCGCCTTTTACGTTAAACGAAAACCTACCGGGTTTATAACCTCTGATATTTGCTTCGGGCAACGAGGCAAATAAATTGCGTATATCATCAAACACTTTTGTATATGTAGCCGGGTTACTGCGTGGCGTACGGCCAATGGGCGATTGGTCTATTTCTATTATTTTATCAATGTACTCTAAACCTGTAATTGATTTATAGGGCAGCGGCTTGGTTTCTGATTTATAAAAATGCTGGTTAAGTATAGGGTATAGTGTTTCATTAATAAGCGTTGATTTACCACTACCCGACACGCCTGTTACGCCAATAAAACAACCCAATGGAAATTCGGCTGTTATGTTTTTTAAATTATTACCGGTGGCTCCTTTTAAAACTATTTTTTTACCATTGCCTTTTCTGCGTTGTTTAGGCACCGAAATTTCTTTTTTACCGGTTACATATTGCGAGGTAACTGTTGAACTCTTAACCAACTCTTTTGGTGATGATGCTGCAACAATAGTACCGCCATGCACACCTGCGCCTGGGCCAATGTCAATAACATAATCAGCAGCAAGCATAATATCTTTATCATGCTCAACTACTAAAACTGAGTTGCCTGCATCACGCAAATTTTTTAAAGCAGTAATTAAACGCTCATTATCGCGTTGATGCAAGCCAATACTTGGCTCATCTAAAATATATAACACACCCACTAATTGCGAACCAATTTGTGTAGCCAACCGTATGCGCTGTGCCTCACCACCTGATAAGGATTTTGCGCTAAGGTTAAGCGATACATAATCTAAGCCAACCTCCAACAAAAAACCAATGCGTGCACGTATTTCTTTTAAAATTTCTTTCGAAATTATTTGTTGCGCTTTTGTCAGGCGTTTTTCAATATCTTTAAAAAACAAATTGAGTGAAGCGGTATCTAATTGCGAAAGTTCTGCAATATTTTTTTTATCAATTTTAAAATACAGGGCTTCTTTTTTCAGGCGTGTACCGTTACATTCGGGGCAATTAATTTTATTGGTAAAGCCCTGTACCCAGCGTTGCATGGCGGGTGATGGGTTTTCTTCGGCCTGCTTACTAATAAAATTAGCTATCCCTTCAAAAGCTGTTGCATACCCTTCATCATTCCCTTCTGTTTTTACTTTAAACAGTTCATCACTTCCGTACAAAATAATATTCACGGCTGCTTCATCAATATCTTCAAAAGGTGTGTCAAGCGTAAAGCCATAGGCTTGGCCAATGGCTTCAAGCTGACTAAAAATCCAACTCTTTTTATAATCGCCTAAAATAGTTATGGCGCCTTTTTTTAAGGATAGTTTTGGATTAGCTACTATTTTATGAATATCAATTTCTGAAATAACTCCCAGTCCGTTACACTTTGGGCAAGCGCCATACGGCGAGTTAAACGAAAACATATTAGGTGCAGGCTCATCGTACGATATGCCACTGGTTGGGCACATTAAAAAACGGCTAAAAAACTGCGGCTTTAGTTTTGAGTTTTTCTTTTCATCGTGCTCTAACACCATTATAGTACCCTTAGCCTGCTTCATGCCTGTTTGTAAGGATTGTGCTATACGCTGGCGAACATTGGCCGCCACTTCAATTCTATCAATCACAATTTCTATATCATGTATTTTATAGCGGTCAACCTGCATTTTAGCAACCAGGTCTTTTATCTCGCCATCAATACGGACTTTTGTAAAACCCGACTTTCTTATTTGTTCAAACAGCTCCCTGTAATGCCCTTTGCGGCCTTTAACTACCGGTGCAAGAATATTTATTTTTTTCTTGTTGTATTTTTCAAGTATTAAATCAATAATCTGCTCATCACTATAACGCACCATTTTTTCGCCTGTAACGTATGAAAACGCTTCGCCGGCGCGGGCAAACAACAAGCGCATAAAATCATAAATTTCGGTTATGGTGCCAACGGTTGAGCGCGGGTTTTTGCTTACCGTTTTTTGCTCAATAGCAATTACGGGAGATAAACCTGTAATTTTATCTACATCGGGGCGCTCTAAATTTCCTAAAAACTGGCGGGCGTATGAGTTAAAGGTTTCAATATACCTGCGTTGCCCTTCGGCATAAATAGTATCAAAAGCCAGTGATGATTTTCCGCTGCCGCTAAGCCCGGTTATAACCACCAGTTTATTGCGCGGAATACTGACATCAATATTTTTAAGATTATGCGCCCGTGCACCAATTACTTCAATAAAATCTTCTTCGTTAATGAGGTTGCTCATTTTTTTCTGTATCCTTTTTTAAATTTTTTATTTCTTTTTCCGAATCAATTATCGGCAAAACAGAGTCGGGTTTTACAATTTTTTGTCCGGTGGTTGTATCCAAACTTTCTCTAACCAAATCTCCTTCAAAGTACGTAAACCCGTTTTTTAAATATTCTTTTTTAGGAAAATTTATCACATATGTTTTTTTACCGGGGTTAGGCAAGGCATTTTTTCTAAGCCAGGGGTTAAATATTTTTAGCAAGCTATAGGTATATCCTAAAGAAATTGCAAACCTTGATAAATCAGCAATAGCCGTATCAACTTTATACGGGGTTAATGGTACACCATAAAAGCTTTTCGATATTTTCGATTTATGTTTAGCCGAACTTTCTACCAACGTTTTAAGTGCCAACACCCTGTACAAATACCGGGCCGTTTCTTTGTTCAACATTAAATCATAATAATTAGTTGATTTTTGTTTTTTCAGTTGTTGTTCAATACCCCCGGTACCTAAATTATAAGCGGCGGCGGCAATAGTCCAGCTGCCAAACCGTTTATAGGCTTCTTTAAAAAATTTACAAGCCGCCTCAGTACTTTTTTCTACACTATACCGTTCATCTACATCATCATTAATTTCCAGTCCATAATTTGCACCGGTACCTGGCACAAATTGCCAAAAACCGGCTGCCCCTTGCGATGATTGCGAATTAGTAAGGTTACTTTCCTCTAAAGCAATATATTTTATATCATCCGGAATGTTGTTGCGTTTTAAAACCGCCTCGATGGGCGGAAACCAAAGCGCGCAACGCTTAAGCAAAACATAAGCTGATGATGAGCTGCCTATAAACTCTTTATCTAAATTTTCTTTTATGCTATAATCGTTTTGAGGCACCGCTTCGCCGGCAAAATGTATATCTTTTGGTATGCTTAAACCAAAAAGGCTTTCGGCCGGATTCATGTAATCTGCATTTACCACATTTTGCCTGAAAGCAATTTTTAATACAAAATACCCAAAGGATATAAACACAAAAAATGCCAGCGATAAAACAAAATAATTTATTTTTTTACTTGAATTAGTCATGGCGTTTTCGCCTTGTAAGATACAGCAAAAACAAAAATAAAAAAAGCGGATACACGGCAAATAATAGCGAACGCTGCAAGCTAAAATCAGACTGATTAATTAACCACAATGCTAAGCAACCGCCAATTATATTTATTAAAAAAAACATAATGGCTATTTTTTTTTCGGAAACGCCATAGTAAAATAAATTATGCGTTGTGTGGTCTTTGCCGCCTACAAAAGGAGATGAGCCTTTTGCTATCCGGTTAATTACTACAATAGCCGTATCTGCCAAAGGCATAATAAAAACAAGGGCAACTAAAATTAAATTGTTTATAGGGTAAATAATAGGAAAGTTGTTTTTATCAATTACCGGCACATTCCAGCAAAATTCAATGCCGCAAAAAGCTAAAAAAATACCCAAAAACTGACTACCACTATCGCCCATAAACATTTTAGACGGGTGCCAGTTATAGGCTAAAAAACCACAAAGCGTTCCTATTACCGCAATTATAATAAGCGTAAGAGGCTGGGTGGTTAGGTTGTTTTGAGCACTAAAAGTTATAGAAAACACCCCTATGGCAATAGTTGTTATGGCCGATATACCATCCATATTATCAAGCATGTTAATAGAATTCATGATAGCTACAACCCATAATATTGTAAGCGAGTAATTTAAAAATTCGCTTTCAAATGTGTTTATTTTTGTGCCGGTGCTAATTAATATGATACCACATAAGCATTGAACAATAAATTTTACAAGTGGTTTGGTATCATACGCATCATCGGCCATACCCATTAAAAAAGCCGCAGTAACCGAGCACAAAAGCCCCACAATTTTTAATGTCGAAAAAAAACCCTGTTTGCCTTGTGTTATAATTTCTAAGGTTATAAAAGCAAATAAAAAAACTATGTAAAACGATAAGCCTCCTAAAGCGGGCTTTGCTGTTGCACTCCACCTGATTTGCACACTATTATTTTGGCGTGTACCCAGGTTTTTAGAAAAATTTAAAAGCAATTCATTTATAAGAATGGAAAAAATAAGTGTTCCGCAAAACAGAAAAGTATATAGTAAAGGTATGTTTGCTAAAAAATTCATTTCTTTTAAAAAGGAGAAACAAAGTTTTTAAACGGAGTTCCTTCAACATCTTTTGCCGAAAGAAGCGGGTTTTCAATATCCCAGTTTACATTAATATCTTTATCATTCCACAAAATACAAGCTTCCGATTCTTTATTATAATAATTAGTACACTTGTAATGAAAAATAGTATTGTCTTGCAGGGTTAAAAAACCATGTGCAAATCCAACGGGTACCCAAAACATAGTTTTATTTTGTTCATTTAATTCTATAGAAAAGTATTTGCCGTAAGTCGGCGATTGTTTTCTTATATCAACTACTACATCTAAAACAGCCCCTTTAATAACACGAACCAGTTTACCCTGTGCATGTGGTGGCGCCTGCATGTGCAAGCCGCGTAAAACTCCTTTTTGAGATAGTGATTGATTATCTTGCACAAAATGTTCTTTTAAACCGGCTTCTTCAAACACTTTTTGATTAAAACACTCAAAAAAATACCCGCGGGGGTCTTCAAACACTTTTGGCTTTAGCACTAACAGCCCTTCAATAAACGTTTTTTCTACAATCATTTAGCTTACACTTATTTTCTTTTTAAACAACCCTTTTTTCTTTTTACTATCTCCCCTTTCTTCATAATAGCCATATTTATTGCCATAACCGTAACCATAGCCGTAACCATAGCCATAATTATACCCATATGTATTGCGGTTAATATCTACACCGTTTAGCACAACCGAAAGGCGTTGCACTTTATTCTCGTTTTGTAACCTGTCTAATATTTGAATATAATTCCGTTTAGAATAATCAGACCTGAAAACATAAATAGGGTAATCTGCCCGCGATATCATGGCCACACCATCTGTTACCAACCCGATAGGCGGATTATCAATAACAATAATATCATACATGGTTTTTAACCTGTTTAATATTTCATCCATTTTAACGCTAATAATTAATTCGGATGGGTTAGGTGGTATAGGGCCCGCAGTAATAAAATCTAAACCGGCTAACGAGCTTTTATTTATACATTCTTCTAACCCATTTTTTTCGATAAGAATAGTACTCATCCCTTTTTCATTAGTTACGCCAAACCCTTTATGTATTTTAGGTTTACGCATATCTAAATCCAGAATTATTACTTTTTTATGCGAAAAAGCAATAATACCCGCCAGGTTAATAGCTACAAATGTTTTTCCCTCGCCAGAAACCGTTGATGTAAGTGCAATAATTTTTGTACCCTCGGTATGCGAAATATATTGCAGGTTGCTTCGCAATGTTCTAAACGATTCGGCAATCAGCGATTTCGGGTTTTTATCTACAACTAACTGCGATACCGGAATTTCTTTATCATAACTTGGCACAATACCTAAAATATTTACGCTGGCACTCATTTGCTTGGTTATTTCGTTTAACGAGTTTATGTCGTTATGCATTAAATACCTCACAATTATTATTATTAAGCCAATTAATACGGAAGCCAGTATAGCCAAAGCCATGGTGTTTTGCTTATTGGGTGATATAGGGTTTAAATTAGGTACTCCTTTTTCTAATACAACTGTTTGCGATACAAAACCGGCTTTTGAAATAGAGAATTCTGTTTTTTTCTCTAATAGTAATGTATAGTATTTTTCGTTTATGCTAAAAAAACGCATTAACCTGGCGTATTCAAGTTCTTTTTCGGGTTGAGATGAATATTTGTTTTCATACTCATCTGATTTTGATTTTAAATTTTGATACTTGGTTTGCATTTTTTGACGCAGAGAAAAAATACTTTGTACCAATAAATTTTTTTGATTTTCTATTTGAAAGTTTAATCGCCTAATCTCTTCACTATTTGGTTTTACCTGAAACAACATATTCTCTTTATCTATCAGTAATTTTTGTAAATTAACTACTATATCTTTTATTCCTGTTTCTTCCTGACTGCCTGCAATAGTAGAAATAAGCTGGTACGAGTCAATACTTTTATTTTTTTGTATGTCTTGTTGTATATTGTCTAATATTTTTTCTTCTAATTCGGTTTTTAATAATTGATCCTCAAGCGCAGATATTCTGGTCATATCAGATTGTACCTGGTTTTCATTCGTATTAAAATTTTTAGTCCTTCTGTATGTTTCCAGTGTGTCTTCCGATTGTTTTAATTGAGCATACACATTATTAAGCTGGTCGTTAATAAACATTATAACTTTTTCCGAACTTTTACTTTCTTTTTCAATATCGTATCGTTGAAATTCACTTGCTATTGTATTTACAATATCAGCTGTTTTTACAGGGTTATAATCTCTAAGGCTTATACTAACTGTTTTAGCTTGTTCGTTCTGTAATTTTATTTCTAACCGCTTTTGTATATCCGATGCAACCGCATCCTCATTTTGTTTAATAAAATAAATCGGGTATAATTCCTGGCATTTTTTAAAACATTGTTCTTTTTCAAACATTGGATTGCAACTTATTTTAAAGTCAAAATCGTTTGTAACAGTCCATTTATCAGTTGTAAAGCGTATTTTTTTTTGTTGATTGTTTTCTTCTTTTAATTCTATATATCCGGCAGATGCACTAATAAAAGTTACATAAAATTTACGCCCGTAAAAAGCTGGGGTTTTAATATTTACATCTGCAATTATTGGAGTTGAGGTATATAATTCGCTCGACTTAAAAGTTCCTTCATTAAAATAACTGATATATAAATCTAAAGTATTAACTACCCTGTTTAAAAAAACCTTAGATTTTAATATTTCTATTGCTCCGGCCAAAGGGTCTTGCTCTTCGTATATTTGGTTTATGTTTAAAACCTTATTAGCTTGGTTTTTAGTGTTTATTTGTATGGTGGTTTTAGACTGAAAAACGGGTTGCGCGTAACGTAAATACAAAAACGCCAGTGATAAGGAAACACTTAAAAATAAAAAAACCCAAATTAAACTGCGTTTGGCAATATATAAAAACAACCCTAACTCAAACTCACTGCTAAATTTGGTTATTCGTTCCTGGTATTGATTTATATTACTGCTTTTATCGTGTAACTCCCCACCAATCATAATTACGCGTTATGGTTTCAAAACTTTAATATAGGTATACACCAAAATCAGAGATGAAAATACTGATAAATACGGGGCTAGTTCGTTTACAGCTCTGTTAAAAAAGCGAGGTCGGGGTTCTACATAAATAATGTCGTTAGCTTGTACAACCACGTTTCCTCCTCTTAGCCCATCAATGGTTGATAAATCAATTAAATATACTTTAGGTTTTGGTTTAGCATTACGTACTAATTTTACACGATATGCTTTACCATCATCGGTAATCCCACCGGCATAGGCAAGCGCCTCTAATACGGTTGTATTTAAGTTTGTAATAGGTACCACTTTACCCGAACCACCGGTACCCGGAAATACCGAAACCCTTTTGTTGGTAACCCTTAATATAACATACGGCCCCACATAAAATTCCGAAAATTTGGTTTCTATCAGTTGCTCTGCTTCGCGCATGGTTAAACCCTGTACTTTTACTCGTCCAATAAGCGGTACTTTTATAGTTCCATCATGTTCTACTAAGGTTTGTATAGTTGAAGTGTTGTTAGTACCACCAGCTGCACCGGTAGCGCCATTTCCGCCGCCGCCGCCATTAGAAAAATCAACCAATCTAAACCCTTCGTTTGATAATATTCTAAGTGATATATCATCTGTTATAGATATACGGTACTCTTCATCACTCATTGTATCACTTATCTGGTCAAACACATAATCTTTAGGGGTTTTAAGCATTAAGTTAGGGCGCAATATTCTACAAGATGATAGACTTGCAATGATTATAAATAACACTAAAAGTTTCCTCATAAAATTTTAAATACCTTGTAAATATACAAATTTTATTGCTTTTCTAAGGTTTTAATAATGAGCCATATAGCCCTCTAATATCTTGCACCAAGCGGGTATAATGAAACTGATTAAACACAAAATCTTTTCCGCAAACAGCCATTTTTTCTCTTAGTCCGGCATCGTTACAAAGCAATACCAGTTTTTCGCAAAACAGTTTTTCATCAGTACTATTTATTAAAAAAGCCGCTTTATCGCTTACCGAGTTTTCTATCCCACCAACTTTTGTTGTAATTATGGCTTTTGATGCCGCCTGTGCCTCAATTAAACTAACCGGCGTGCCCTCATTAAAAGAGGTTAAACAAACTATTTCGCTGCCGGCCAAAGGGTATGACACATCCTGTATCCACGAAGTAAAAATTACCGTTGCTTTTTTAGGGTCGGCTGGGTAATAACAGTAATCAAGGTTTAGGGCATTACACTGTTGCATTAAATCTTGTCGTAAACTACCATCGCCAACAATTAGGGCACGTATTTTTTTTGTTGAATGAGCCTTAACAAACTGTATGGCTTTTAAAAATAAAGGGTGGTTTTTTACCGGGGCCAAGCGGCCAATTATTACAATACAAATTTCATCCTCTTCAATCTGGTATTTTTCCCTGAAAGTTTTCCGTTTTTCTGGTTGATTATCGGAAAACTTAGTTAAATCAAACCCCAGCGGAACAATTTTTGTTTTTTCAGCCGGCGCAATTTTATGCTCTGTACATAATTCGTGTTTTTGTTTTTCGCTTATGGCAATAATAGCGGTAGTTTTTTTAGCTAAAAAACGTTCTATGGTTTTAAAAACACCGGTTTTAAATTTTCCGAAATACGAATGAAAAACATGCCCATGAAATGTATGAATAATTACAGGCACTCCACAACTGTGAGCTGCTAAACGCCCTAACGCCCCGGCTTTTGCAGCGTGGGTATGCACAATATCGGGTTTAAATTCTTTAATTATTTTTTTTATCCGGTAATAGGCCTTTACATCTTGTAAAAAACTTACTGAGCGGTTCATCTCGGTTATAACAAGGGGTTCTATCCCCATTTCTCTGAAAATAAATAACGAGCTATCCTCATCCGGCTCTTTTTCTCCTCCAATTAAAAGTGTTTCATATTCAGGCGATAAATATTTTGTAAGGAATGCCACATTATATGCCGGCCCCCCCAAGTTAAACCTGTTTATAATTCGTAATACACGAGGCATTATAATATGTTTTGTTTATACCAGTAATTAAAAATTAAAACACTCCAAACAACTGATGTAGTCTCGCCTGCATTGGTACTTAAAGCTTGTTTAACTACATTTTTCAGCGCGTTGTAATTAAATATATTTTGCTGTTCAATAAAATCTTTATCTAAACAATACTCTTCTACTTTGCTTTTTAAAACTCCTTGCAACCACTGCTGTACCGGGGTTTCAAAACCATGTTTTTTTCTGTTCAGTATTTCGGCGGGCAATAAATGCGCGCAACTCTCTTTCACAATTTTTTTCTGAATATTGGCATCAATTTTATTTTCTTCTCGTAACAAAAAAGCAAACTCCACCAATCTGTAATCTAAAAACGGGTTACGCACCTCTATAGCGTTTGCCATGCTCATTCGGTCAACTTTAGTAAGCATATCGCCTGGTAATACCAGGTTTACATCAGCTAATAAAGTGCTGTTGTAATCGGTATTAATGCACGAGGTGTACGCATTTTTTAACTCGTTAAAATCCGCTTTTTCCTTTGGAGATAAACTAACTAAAGATGCTGCTTTACTTTCCTCATAAAAGCAAGCCCAGCGCCAATAACGCTGCGGCGCAGCTAATTTAGCTCCATCGGCAAACCGTTCAAGCTGACGCGTTATGTTTGATAATTTGCTGTTGCGCGAGGCAGAAAATAATTTGGCTCCTAACGACGCGCTTTTAAGTAAAGATGTTTTTAATGCCTGATGCCGTATCATCCACTCGGCACGGTGTTTATTGTAACCCGCAAAAAGTTCATCAGCTCCATCGCCCGATAAAACAACTTTTACATATTGCCTTGTTTTTTTTGAAAGAACAAACACATTAAATGCCGACGAATCAGCAAAAGGTTCATCAATGGCGTTTAAAAAATTTTCAACTTCACTTTCAGCTTCATGCTCACTTAAATAAAATGTTTGATGTTGTGTGTTGTATTTTTTAGCAACCGCTTCGGCATATACCGATTCATCAAAATAAGCGTTGTTTTTAAACCCAATAGAAAAGGTTTGCAGGCTTTTGTTTTTTTGCGAGGCAATGGCTGTAATTACACTACTATCAATACCTCCGCTTAAAAAACAACCCACAGGCACATCGGCAGTTAAACGGGCCTCAACCGCACTATCCAGTAAATTGTAAAAAGTTTTATGTACGTTTTTGTCTTCCTTATAAACAGCCGGAAGTTTTACCGCATAGTATTTCTCTTTTGTTATTTTATTTTTTTCTATACATAAAAATTCTCCCGGTTCCAGTTTATAAATATTTTGTATAATGGTAACTTTTTCGGGTACATAGGTAAGTTGTAAATAAGTGTATAGCGCGGTTTTATTAATGGCTTTGCAATCGGTAATATATTTTACTGTCCCTAATTCTGATGAGCAGGCAAAGTAGTTTTCATCGGCATAATAGTAAAAAGGTTTTATACCAAGCCTATCGCGGGCGGCAAAAAAAGTTTGGGTTTGTTTATCGTATAAAACAAAAGCAAAAAAACCATTTATTTTATGTAAACCATCTTTGCCAAATGCTTTATATAAATTAATTAAAACCTCAACATCACCTTCGGTATAAAAAGTATGGCCAAGTTGCTGTAATTCGTTTTTTAACGCTTTATAATTAAAAATTTCGCCGTTATAAACTATGGTAAATCTGCCATCATGTGTAGTAAAGGGTTGGTTGCTGGCCTCCGATAAATCAATAATACTAAGGCGTGCATGCGCCATAGCAAAATTGGGTTCAATAATATATTTCTGGTTATCGGGCCCGCGGTGTTTTAACAGGTTGGCGCATTGGGCAATACGGCTAAAGCGTTCTTTGCCTTTATCGGTAAATCCAATTATAGCCGCAATGCCACACATATCTTCCTACAAAGATGCTGAAAAGGTTTAACAGATAAAAAACCGAAGAAAGATAAAGAACAATAAGTTTCCTTTCAGAAAACTATTGCCAAGCACAAATAATACCGCCCATTAAGGCAAAACATACAATCCAAAAACCGGCGTTTATAGCAATGTATTTAAAGCCTTTGCGTTCAAACAAAGCATTAACACCAATTATAGGCAAGGCCATTAAAAAGCCACTTACAGTGCCATGAAATACCCCGTGTTTAAAGGTGCGGAAATTGGTTCCGTATTTTGCCATAAAAGCAGCAAAATCGGCTCCGGCTCCCTGTGTTGCATCTTTCAAAGCATCAGGGTGTGCCATATCCATCATAGATGACATAGCGCCAAACTGATGAATGGTAACAAAATTCATAGTCATCGCTACTAAAAAACTAAACACAAAGGTCAATCCGAAAACAAGAGCCATGTTAGCCCCTTTCATTTTTTCTTCGGTCATGTCTGCCGCTTTCATCCAGGCAGTACCAAATGTTTTAGGGTTATACCAAATAAAACCTATTACCATAGGCACTAAAGCTGCCACTAATACAGCTAAAAAGTTAATTTGCAACATATTGTTATTTTTTAAGTTTAATTCAAAGATAAAAAAATAGTTGGCATAAAAAAGCCCCACATTTCTGTGAGGCTTAATTTTTTATTATTTATCGCCGCTTGGGGTTTCTTCAGTGTCTTGTTCTTCACCACTAATTTTAGGGTGGTAAGTTGGTATTTCGGTTTTTGGTGCTTTAGGGTCAACATAATCCCAACCAATTACACTAAATACCGTACGACGGTTTAATGCGTGTAAAGCTTCTTTTTCTTCTTTTGTTTTTGCTTTAGCAATTTGCGCGTCAGATATTTTTAATTTTGTTTCTCCCCATCCTTTAGCAACCATACGCTCCATAGGAATTCCTTTAGAAACCAAATAATCAACACAAGATTGTGCACGTGCCTGAGACAGTTTTAAGTTAGCCTCATTACTACCACGGCTATCTGTATGCGCACTAAGCATAATTTTCATGGTTGGGTTAGCTATTAAAACGTTGTATAAAAAGTTTAACGAGTCTTTAGAGTTTAACGGTTTATGAGAATCGTTTGCTTTATCAGTTCCTGTTGGGTCAACTAATAATTCTGCTTTACCTAACGCATAGAATACAGCAGGTAAATGGACATCTCCCGGAGGTACAGGGTTTAATTGAAAATCCTTTTTAAAATTAGTAGACTCTTGTAAATCTATCGTACTGAATTTGCCTCTGTCGTCAGATGCAAAAAAACCTCTTGGAGCAGTTGCTGTTTTTACATCTTTACCAGTTTGCGTATAAATTTCGTAAGAAACCTGCGGTTTTAAAGGAATGGTGTAAGCACCATCTTTATCGCTGGCAATTTGAGCTAATGTACCATCAGAACCCTTAATGATAATAGGGCAGTTAGGAATAACTGTTTTATCTTCGGCATTAGTTATAGTACCGGCAACATTAAATACCAATGGTGGCAAGTAGAATGAATAAATATCATCTTCGCCCTTTCCGCCTTCGCGGTCAGATGATAAATAACCACGGTCTTTATTTCCGTCGTAAATAATACCGAAATCATCATGTGGTGAGTTCATTGGGTATTTTAAGTTTTCAGCTTGCCCGCTAAAAGCACCACTTTTATCAGCAGTAATTTTGTAAATATCAAGCCCGCCTAAACCAAGCATGGCATCCGATGAGAAAAATAATGTTTTACCATCCGTGTGCATGTAAGGATAGCCTTCGTTACCCATTGTATTAACCGATGCGCCTAAGTTTTCAGGAGTGCCCCAGTTTTTAGCTTTTTTATCAAAAGCGCTTTTCCAAATATCATAATGTCCTTTTCCACCGGTCATGTTAGATGAGAAATATAAAGTATTTCCATCTGGCGACAGGGCTGGTTGGTTAAACTGAAAACTATCAATATCAAAAGGAAGAAGTTCAGGCGCTCCCCAGTTTGGCCCTGTTTTTTTTGCCATATAAAGCTGGCATTTCAATTGTTTCTTTTTAGCTTCTCCGCAACGTGTAAAAATCATAAAAGTACCTTTGCGGTCAACCACTGCGTTACCTTCGTTATCAGGTGTATTAATTGGGTCAGGAAGTGGTGTTGGTGTGCTCCATTTGCCATCTTTACCTAATTTTGTTTCATAAATATCTGAGTGTAAATCTCCGGTTGTACCATCGGCTTTAGCTCCTGTAGAACCTTCACGTGTTGAAGTAAAGTATAATGTTGTATTCTTTTTATCTGCAAAAGCAGGGTTATAATCTTCTTCTTTGGTGTTTATCATAGCCATATTTTCCAGTTTATGGCGGGTAGGGTTATCAACCCATTTTTGTGCTAATTCGCAAGATTTAATTTCGTTTTCAGCTTGTGTATTAGAAGGAACTTCTTTTTTATATGCTTCAAAATAACTGATGGCCTCGTTATAAAGCTTTTGTTCTTTTTTAATTTCGCCGATATAGAAATTAGCCATCGGATCGGGGTATTTTGCCGCAATAGCTTTTGTATAATAGGTTATAGCCTCATTAAGGTCGTTAATATGACGATAGCTTTCTGCCGTACGGAAAAGAATTCTTGCCTTCTTTTCTGCCTTTTTTTCTTTTATGTAAGCTTTTTTATACCAATCAATTGCGGTAAAATATTCTTGCGCACTAAAAGCAAGGTCCCCTTCTTTCATCGGGTTTTTTTGCGCAAATCCACTAACAAAAATTGCTGCTACAAATACAAGAGCTAAGGTAATTTTCTTCATCATAGATTAAATTTTAAAATATAAACGACCGCTAATATATATAATATATGTTAATCCAAAAAAGTTTTTTCGTTTTTAGAAGGCAATTTTTGTGTTTTAACCGAATAAATGTTGGAATACATCTTCCATTTTTGAAACACTTATTAATTTTATCTTAAACTTATTTATATCCACCCCTTTGGTATTATAAGCCGATATAAACATTCGCTTAAAACCCAGTTTTTCTGCCTCGGCAATGCGTTGTTCTATACGGCTCACAGGGCGTATTTCTCCGGTAAGGCCAACTTCGGCTGCAAAACAGGTATCTTGGGAAATGGACAGGTCTTCATTTGATGATAAAACAGCACAAACCACCGCCAAATCAATGCCGGGGTCTTCTACTTTTATGCCTCCGGCAATATTTAAAAACACATCTTTTACGCCTAACCTAAAGCCACAGCGTTTTTCAAGCACGGCCAAAAGCATGTTTAAGCGCCGTAAATCAAACCCGGTGGCAGCACGTTGGGGGGTGCCATAAGCTGCGCTACTAACTAACGATTGTATTTCAATCAACATGGGGCGCAAGCCCTCCATACTGGCTGCAATAGCAACACCACTGGTTGGCTGGTCGCGGTGGGTTATTAATATTTCTGATGGGTTGCTTACAGCCCGCAAACCTGTACCCCGCATTTCATAAATGCCAAGCTCGTTTGTGCTTCCAAAACGGTTTTTGGTGGTGCGAAGCAGGCGGTACACATAATTTCTATCTCCCTCAAACTGAAGTACCGTATCAACCATGTGCTCTAATACTTTTGGCCCGGCCAAACTGCCGTCTTTAGTAATGTGGCCAATTATAAAAACAGGTGTGGCACTTTCTTTAGCAAAACGCATTAGCTCGGCAGCACACTCGCGCACTTGCGATACGCTCCCGGGGCTCGATTCGATAAAAGCTGAATGCAGGGTTTGTATAGAATCTATAATTACCAAATTAGGCTCGTTTTGCTCTATCTGCTTAAAAATGTTTTGCGTATTGGTTTCGGCTAAAATAAAACAGGTGTCGTTTTTAATGCCAACCCGCTCGGCCCGCATGCGTATTTGCTGCTCACTCTCCTCGCCCGAAACATATAATATTTTAATGCCTTTAGCCTGCAGAGCCACTTGCAGCATAAGCGTAGATTTACCTATACCCGGCTCGCCACCAAACAAAACTAAGGAGCCCGGCACAATGCCTCCGCCTAAAATTCTATCCAACTCACTATCATTAGTAGAAAACCGTTGCTCGTTTTCAACCTCAATTTCGTTTATTAATAAAGGTTTGCGGGCTCTTTGCAAAGAGGTTGAACCGCTGTTGTTTTTAGTTTCTTTTACTACAATTTCTTCAACCATAGTATTCCATTGGTCGCAAGAGGGGCATTTACCCAGCCATTTGGCCGATTGATACCCGCAACTCTGACAAAAATAGGATGTTTTAGTTTTAGCCATTAACGGATGTAAAAGTAACTAAAAGAAACCCCAAATTCTAATTACTTTTGCAGCCCATATGCCAAATAAGCTTGAAAAATTTGCGGAGTTTGATACATTTAAAAACTGTACGTTTCTGCCCTTCGAAAAAATAAAAGAACGACACCCCCTATCGGGTAAATGGAAACAGGATTTTTTTAAAAACCAAAACCCCATTGTGCTTGAGTTAGGCTGTGGCAAAGGCGAATACACCGTTGGGCTTGCTAAAAACAACCCTAACAAAAATTATATTGGGGTTGATATTAAGGGCAACCGCATTTGGGCAGGTGCTAAGTTTGCTACTGAAAACAACATGTTAAATGTGGCATTTGTACGCACCCGGATTGATTTTATAGAATATTGTTTTGCCGAAAATGAGGTGGATGAAATTTGGATTACATTCCCCGACCCACAACCTAACAAGCCACGCACGCGCAAACGCTTAACCAACCCTATATTTTTAAACCGGTACAAAAAACTTTTAAAACCGGGTGGTTTAGTGCATTTAAAAACAGATAGTACAAGTTTTTACGAATACACACTGGAGGTTATTGCCGAAAATAAATTAGAGTTGCTTTACTCAACTAACAATTTGTATGCAAATAATCCTTCAGGGCAAGAAGAGTTAACCAATATACAAACCTATTACGAGCAGCTTTTTTCGGCCAAGGGCGAAAAAATAAAATACTGTTGTTTTAAACTAAATTAAATTTACGCCATGCAATTACTAACCCCCGAAAACTGGAAAGACTACGAATTGCTTGATGTAGGCGATTTTGAAAAACTGGAGCGCTTTGGCCAATACATTACCATTCGCCCTGAGCCACAAGCTGTGTGGCCAAAAGTTTGGGGCAATGCCGATTGGGAAAAACAAGCGCATGTAAAATTTATTCCGCGTTCGAGTTCGGCCGGCGATTGGAAAAAATTAAAACAAATGCCCGACCAATGGAAGTTGGGTTATGATTTTAAAAAT
>DATFTU010000364.1:0-6100 GCA_035261565.1 Bacteroidia bacterium | reverse complement strand
CTATGGCTACTAAAGCATTAAACCAATTGTGTTTTGACGCATACTGGGGCGATTTAGATTATTTGTTTATTGATTTACCCCCTGGAACTGGTGATATACCAATGAGTTTAGCCGCTTCGGTTCCATTAACCGGTGCTGTTATTGTTACTACACCGCAGCAAGTTGCTTTAAGTGATGCCAGAAAAGGAGCAGCCATGTTTAAAAATGAGCATATTAATATTCCGTTATTGGGCATTATAGAAAACATGGCTTGGTTTACTCCGGCAGAACTGCCAAATAATAAATATTATATTTTTGGTAAAGGTGGCGCGCAACAATTATCAGAAGAGTTTAATATTCCGTTACTGGCACAAATACCTATTATACAAAGCATTTGCGAGTCGGGCGATGCGGGTAGTCCGGCAGCTTTACAACAAGATACCTTGCAGGCCACTATATTTATGGATGCGGCTAAAAAACTGGCGCAAACCATTGCTATGGCAAATGCTAAAGAGGTTGCCGTTACGGCTTAATTTATTTAGCGGTAATTAAAAACTTATTTAGCCAGCTTTGTTTTAAAGGAATTTCGAAAGCTGTTTTAAACTCATCTTCGTTTGCCAAAGTTGTATTAAAAACAATAGTATTTTCGTTTACAACGCCATCTGCTAAAAGCTGAGGTATTTTTGAAGAGTGAGCTACAAAAACCGAATTGTCTTTTTTGTAGGCAACCAATAATCTGTCCAATAAATTCAAGTTGTATTTTTTTTCGGTTTCTTTTATAAACTGAAATTGCTTATCAATGCTGCAACCGCTGGCGCTGTATTGCTCTTCATCAGCTTTTATAATAATAAAATGATGATGCAAAATTTCGGCACTTGCCATTAAGGCTTTTCCATGCGCATTCCAACCCGATAAAAAATTTTGCACATCGGTTTTTAAATTATTTTCAATTTGCTCATCAAACGGTTTATTGCTTAAATAAACCCACACTCTATTAGTAGTCATATTTTGTAGGCGAATATTGCTTTTTCAAAGGTACAAAATTTTGGGCTACCCCATTTATCCTACTATATTGCCGCCGGTAACTTTTAACAAAAGAAACCTTTAACACCAAGTTACATTGTCAAACATCAAACCACAATCATGAAAAAACTAATACTTGCTTTATCTATTCTATCGGCATCGCTGCAAGCACAACATAAATTTGCCTGTGCCGAAACTAAAATAAAAAGCCATGCCAATGCCAATAAAACTGCCTCTATGCTGGCTACACCCTATTTGATAAATTTAGAAAACCAGTACGATTTAAAATTTTATCATCTTAACCTAAGTTTAAGCATAAACAATAAAGTAGTTAGTGGTAATGTGCATACGCTGGCAACGGTTACATCAACTGCGCTTGATAGTTTTGCTTTTGAATTATATAGTACCTATACTATTGACTCTGTTTTATTAAACGGAAATAAAATAGCTGTTAGCCGCCATGGCGATGAAGCCCGTGTGCCTTTTTTAACTCCTGCGCCGCAGGGCTCGTTAATTGATGCAACGGTATATTACCATGGTACTGCACCCACTATTAATGGCCCGCAGGCCGGCGATGGGTATAACAATGGTACATCGCCAACCTGGCATAATAAATCTGCCTACACATTAAGCGAGTGTTATCATGCATATGAGTGGTTTCCGGTTAAACAGCAATTGCATGATAAAATAGATTCAACCTGGGTTTTTGTAACAACCGATTCCAGCAACCGTGTGGGCTCAAACGGTATCCTTACAAATGTGGTACCTATTGGTAACCAAAAACGTTTTGAATGGAAAAATAACCACCCTATAGATTATTACTTAATATCTGTTGCCCTGGCTCAGTATATAGACTATAGAATTTATGCGCATCCACAGGGGTATCCCGATTCAATCCTTATTCAGAATTTTATTTATAACAACCCCGCAACCTTGCCATACGTAAAAAGCATTGTAGATTCAACTAAAAACCTGGTAGAGTTATTTAGCCAACTATACGGTTTATATCCTTGGGCCGATCAAAAATACGGGCATTGCGAAACCGTGTTAGGCGGAGGAATGGAACACCAAACCATGACTACTATTGGCGGATTTGATTTTATTACAGTAGCACATGAATTAGGACACCAATGGTTTGGCGATAAAGTTACCTGCGGCACCTGGCACGATATTGCCATGAACGAAGGCTTTGCTACATATACCGAATATTTAGCACTGGAATATTTAGAACCCGGGCAGGAAAGCCCTTATATGTTTAATGCGCACGCGGATATAATGAGCGTATATAACGGCAGTGTTTATAACCCTGATACAACCAGTGAAAACCGGATTTTTGATTCGCGGTTGAGTTATGAAAAAGGCGGTGCTGTGCTGCATACTTTACGTTTTGTAATAAATAATGATAGTATGTTTTTTTTAGCTTATAGAAATTATTTACAGCAGTTTGATCACTCAACGGGGACTATTGCCGATTTTCAAACATCGGTACAAAACACAACCGGTTTAAACTTAAATCAGTTTTTTACCCAATGGTTTTATGGAGAAGGTTTTCCATCGTTTGATGTGCATTGGAACCAGCAAGGCAGTAATTTTACCATGCGCAGTATACAAACAGTTAGCGATGCATCTGTAACTCCTTTGTTTATTACTCCTATACAATACACCTTACTACGCAATATTGGCGATACAACCATACGTGTAATGCACCAAACAGATACGGCCTGGTATAATTTTAACGTGGCAGGAACTGTTACCGGTATTATTATCGATTCAGCCAACTGGATTATAAATGACACCATTGGTATAACACATGATGCAACCCTTACAGGAATTAATACTTATAAAATAATTGAAGAAACCAGCGTTTATCCTAACCCTGCCAGTACAATGGTTACCATAAAAAGCGAGGGTAATTTTACGTTTACGTTGTATGATGTAACCGGTAAAATGGTGTTGAGTAAAAAATGCAATTCTATCGAAAATATGGATGTATCGAGGTTTGCAAGTGGCATGTATTTTTATCAGGTAAGCTCGCAAACGGCAGCCGGTATAAAAACGGGTAAACTGGTTATACGCTAATTGCAAGAAATTGCTTATTATTGTTTATAGTTAAACAATGAATAAGTTACGTAAAGCTATTGTATTTTTATCTTTTGTATTTATTGCGTTTTCATTTTCGGCAGATGATGAATTGAAAACGCTGTTTACCATAAAAGCGACAGCTGATTTTTTTACCACTGATAATATAGGCAACACGTACCTGATTAAAGGCGAGGAAATAAAAAAATATAGCCAGACAGGTGATTTGCTTAAAATATTCAGTAATAAAACAACCGGTAAAATAACCTCGGTTGATGCTACAAACCCTTTGCGCATACTGGTTTTTTATAAAGATTTTGCCACTATACTTATTATAGATGATTTGTTGAGCCAGAATGGCGACCCCATGAATTTGCTTGATTATAGCTTAGAGCAAAGCGATGTAATTTGTAATTCATTTAATAATGGCATTTGGTTTTTTAACCGCGAAAATATGGAGCTTGTGCGCTTAGATGAAACCTTTAAGCCGGTTGTAAATACCGGCAATTTAAACCGCTTATTGGGTGCAGATTTTAAACCCAATTTTATGCTGGAAAACAATGGATATTTGTATTTAAACAACCCAACCGAGGGGGTGTATGTGTTTGATATTTATGGCACATATTTTAAAACCATCCCCATTAAAAACCTGCAACGCTTTCAGGTAAAAGAAAATAACATGTTTTATTACATGGCCGGCATGCTAAAATCGTATAACATAAAGGATTTAACACAAAAAGAACTTCCGTTTAAAAATGTAACGGATATGCGAGTTGAAAAAGAAAATTATTTCCTTTTTTATCCTGATTCGGTAGTAGTAAAAACTAATAACTAAAACCACTTTTTAGTACCTTTGCAGCATGCTTGTAAAACCATATTGCAATAGCCTTATAGATTATAGTCGCTTTGTAACCCGCGAGGTAAAAATAGGCACTTTAGGTATTGGTGGCAACAACCCCATTCGCTTACAATCTATGACAACTACCGATACGATGGATACAGCAGCCACCGTAGCCCAAAGCATACGTATGATTGAGGCAGGTTGTGAATTGGTGCGTATTACGGCACCCAGCATAAACGAAGCAAAAAATTTAGAAGAAATAAAAAAACAACTGGTTGCCAAAGGGTACCATACCCCCATTTGTGCCGATATACATTTTACACCCAATGCTGCCGAGTTTGCCGCACGGGTTATAGAAAAGGTAAGAGTAAACCCGGGCAACTACGCCGATAAGAAAAAATTTGAAGAGATTGATTATACCGACGATGCTTATGAAGCAGAGTTAGATCGTATCCGTAAACGATTTACGCCGTTAGTAAACATTTGTAAAGAATATGGGACTGCTATGCGTATTGGAACCAATCATGGTTCATTAAGCGACAGAATATTATCGCGCTATGGCGATACGCCGTTGGGCATGGTTGAAAGCGCATTAGAGTTTTTACGCATTTGCGAATACAATAACTACTACGATATTGTTTTAAGCATGAAAGCCAGTAACACACAGGTAATGGTTGAGGCTTACCGGTTGCTGGTGCAAAAAATGATTGAAACAAACCGTAATTACCCCTTACACTTAGGTGTTACCGAAGCAGGCGACGGAGAAGATGGGCGCATAAAATCTGCAGTTGGTATTGGTACTTTATTAGAAGATGGGTTGGGCGATACCATTCGCGTATCGCTTACCGAAGAGCCTGAGTTTGAAATTCCGGTGGCAAAATCATTAGCAGACAGATACCAAAAAATTAAAAGTGCAAATAGTACTCCGCATGATTGGAACTTGCCTTACAACCCTTACGAGCATGAACGCCGTAATACAAATGCGGTTATAAATATTGGAGGAAAAAATGTACCACGTGTTATTGCCGATTTTAGTGCGAAAGAAAAAATTACGGCGGCCAGTTTATTTGCCTGTGGTTATAACTATTCTGTACCATTAGATAAATGGAATTTAACCGAACAGGCGGCCGATTTTGTTTTTGCAGGCAATAATGTAATTGATTTTGAATTACCTGGCATGCTGGGTATTATTTACAATTCAGAAACATGGTTAAGTAACGCAAACCAAAAGCAATGTTATCCGTTATTTTGTGCGGATGAGTTTTTTAAAGCAGAAAAAAAATCGGACGTATTAAATTTTATTGCCTTCGATAAAGAATCTTTAGTGAAATTATCTGGTGCAGATTTTACGCTTTTAAACACAAATACTGTTTTGGTTTTAGATAGTTTTAAAGAACTCGCTATGCCCGAATTGCGTAGCATGATTGTTTATTTGCAAGAAAAAAGCTGCCATATACCTGTTATTATAAAACGAAACTTTAAAGATATATCCGAACAGGATTTTCAACTTTTCTCCTCAACCGATATTGGCGCATTACTAATTGATGGTATGGGCGATGGTGTTTGGATTAAGCAACAAAACTGCACATCGCCACAGGTTTGCAACTCAACCGCTTTTGGTATTTTACAGGCGGCCCGTATGCGCATTTCTAAAACCGAATATATTTCGTGCCCGAGCTGCGGGCGTACGCTTTTTGATTTACAAGAAACCACCTCAAAAATACGTACGGTTACCGACCACCTAAAAGGCATAAAAATTGGCATTATGGGCTGTATTGTAAACGGCCCGGGCGAAATGGCTGATGCCGATTATGGATATGTTGGCACCGGTGTGGGTAAAATATCTCTGTATAAAGGTAAAGAGGTGATTAAGAAGAATGTAGCCTCAGAAAATGCTGTGCAGGAGTTGATAAGCCTTATTAAAGAAGGTGGAGATTGGGTTGAACGTTCGTAAGCCGTTTTGTTTATTTTAAAATAAAACCCCTGTTTTAGGTCAATCATTTGATTTACAGCTGGTTAAAATTTTAAAATAATTTTTGAAAACATGAATTTTTTTATTGCTTTGCACCAAAATTAGTGTGTAAAGCATTTATACCTGATTTTGGACTGAGAGAGAGTATTTATTTAGTAAAATTATAGATTATGTATTGGACACTTGAATTAGCATCGTGGCTTTAA
>DATFTU010000363.1:0-6039 GCA_035261565.1 Bacteroidia bacterium | reverse complement strand
ATTGTTTCTATTAGAAGATTAAATATGTTTTCAATTATGCTATTGACTATTTCCTTAAACAAAATAAAAAAATGCTTGCTTATTTTTTCTTTATTCTTTTTGTACTTACCCATATTTGCACAACAGAATTTTTTTAATGTTAATACATCTGATATAACCGATAGTGCGAAATTATTTTTTCAGCAACAACTTAATTTTAATGCTCAAACAAGCTCAAATACTACTTTTACCTGGGGTTTAGGCCATGGGTTTGAAATGGGTTTTAATGTTTTTGGAGTAAATTTTGATAACCATGCTAAAACATTTTTAGTAAACGATAAAGATTATACCGCTCCCTTAGGCCCTATTCTTTTAATTAACGCACAAAAAGCTTTTCATTTAAATGAGCATTTTAAAATTGGTATAGGCACACAAAGTGGGTTAAACCTTACATCATACGCTAAACAAATAAGGCCTGTAACTTTTGATTACGCAACTTTTGTATATCAACCATCGCATAGATTAAAATTGGTGGCAGGAGGTTATTATGGTAACCCTTATTTTTTGGGCAGTGGAAACGAATTAGGTTGTATGGCCGGTTTTGAGTGGGCTGTTATTGAACACCATTTTCATATACAAGCTGATTGGTTATATGGAAACAACTCAATGGGTATTTGGGTACCCGGCATGGTTATTTACTTCACTAAAAATCTATCTATGTCGTTAGGCTGGCAGTTTCCAAACCCAAATACAACTAATTCTCAAGCCTTTGTTTTTGAGTTTACGTATAGAAAATCATAGTTTTTTTACCAGACCAACAAAAGTTAAATTACTCTATTCTTCATAAAAGATTTATCAATATTGATTACCTTTATTGAGATGAATTTGAAAAAAACTATTTTCATTTTACTTATCTTTTTCACTCGTTCGTTTTGGGCTCAATCTTCTTTTTCATCTTTACTTGAAAATGAAAAACAAAATTTTTTATTTCGGCAAAATGTATCAACCTGTGCTGTAAGTGATAATTATGATGTAAAATACTACCGCTGTTGCTGGAATACAAACCCCGCTGTGAACTTTGTTTCAGGTAATATTACCACCTATTTTACAACCTATTCGGCATTAGACAGTATTCAGATGGATGCTTCTATTTCGTTAAGCATTGATAGTGTTTGGTACCATAATTTAAAAACTACTTTTCATCAATTAACGGGCGATGTGCTTCAAATTCATTTTCCGGCAAGTGTTACAGGTTTAGACTCTGTAACTGTATTTTATCATGGAGTTCCACCATCAACCGGCTTTGGGTCTTTTATGCAAACTACACATGGCTCAAACCACGATCCTATTATTTGGACTTTATCAGAACCTTATGGGGCAAGAGACTGGTGGCCTTGTAAAATGACTTTAACCGACAAAGCAGACTCCATTGATACCTATATAACTATTCCTCCTGGTAATAAAGCCGCCAGTAATGGTTTATTAAAAGACATTATTTCACAAAGTGGTAATTACACTTATCATTGGAAGCACAGGCATCCTATTGCAACCTATTTGATTGCTCAGGCTGTAACCAATTACGTAGCTTATACAGATACCGCACAATTACAAAACGGGCCTATGCCTGTTTTATATTATGTATACCCTGAAGACAGTGTTAATTCAAGAACTACTGATAAGCAACTATTACAAGTAATTCATTATTATGATAGTTTGTTTGTACCATACTCATTTGCTGATGAAAAATACGGGCATGCCGAATTTAGCTGGGGTGGAGGAATGGAACACCAAACCATGAGCTTTGTTGGGGGGTTTCCTATTGATTTATTAGCGCACGAATTAGCGCACCAATGGTTTGGCGATAGAATTACCTGTGGCAGCTGGCGTGATATATGGCTTAATGAAGGATTTGCTGTTTATTGTACTGCCATTAGTTTAACCACTTTATTTGGAGAACAATATTTTACTGAATGGCGAAATAGCACAAGTACTCAGATAACTATTTTACCCAATGGATCGGTTTACGTGGACGATACTACAAGTGTTGCCCGTGTTTTTGATAATAGATTAACTTACAGCAAAGGAGCTTTTTTGTTGCATATGTTACGTAGTATGATGGGCGATAACTTATTTTTTACAGGTATCAGAAATTATTTAAATGATCCAACCCTGGCGTACTCTTTTGCTAAAACAAATATGTTGCAACAGCATTTAGAAAACGTGTACGGTAAACCACTTAGCAAATTTTTTCAGCAATGGTTTTACGGGCAAGGTTATCCGTCTTATTTAGTTTTATATAACCAGAACGCAAATAATCAATTAAAAATAACACTGAGCCAAAGTACATCTGATAATTCGGTTTCGTTTTTTGAAATGCCTGTGCCTATAAGAGTTAAAGGGCAAGGAAAAGATACCACGCTTATTTTTGATAACACCTCATCGGGACAGGTTTTTTATACTAACCTGAATTTTAAAATGGACAGCATTTTTTTCGACCCCGATTTACATATTTTATCATCAAATAATAAAGTGATGGATGAGTATGCGTACTTAAGAAGTTTACAATCTTTAATAATCTATCCAAATCCTACTAACGATATAGTAAATATTGAGGTAAACAACTTTTCTAATTTTCCAAGAAATGTTGAATTGTATAATTTGTTAGGCCAAAAAATAATAAGTTTTGCACCTATTGAACATACATTCTCAATTTCACTTGCTGACCTTGTCAGTGGAACATATTACCTTAAAATTATTTCAGAAGATAAAGTGTACACCCAAAAAATTATAAAAGATAATTAATTTTAAAGCTTAATACCGATGATGGTAACATCATCCACCTGGTTTAAATTACCTTTCCAGTCATTAAAGGTGTCTAATAAAATTTTATGCTGCCAGTCTAATGGTTTATCACTAATGGCAAGTAGTTTTTCTTCTAATTGTTTGTATTTAAATTTCTTTCCTTTTGGCCCGCCAAACTGGTCAGGGTACCCATCTGTCATCAAATAATAAATATCACCTTTTTTATATTCTATAGTATGCGTTGTAAATGGCTTAGGATTATCGGTTTTACCGATAGATTGTTTATCGGCTTTAATTTCATGCAATTGCTTATTTGAAATATACCACAACTGGTTATTGGCACCACTCCACAAAACTTCTTGCTTAATTTCATCAATAACCAGTAACGAAATATCCATCCCATCTTTTATTTCTTCGCCACTTTTTTTAAATGTTTCTAACACCAATTCACGGGTTTTATCAAGTATTTTTCCAGTATCGCGTAAACCAAATTCTTTTACAACACTATTAAGCGCATTGCTACAAACCACACTTACCATGGCACCCGGCACACCATGCCCCGTACAATCGGCAGCAGCAATAAAAATAATATGCTCAATCTCTTCCATCCAATAAAAATCACCTGCAATAATATCCTTAGGTTTATATAACAAGAAGGTGTCCGGCAGTTTTTTCTTAATCAATTCAACAGGCGGAAGGATGGCATCTTGTATACGTTTGGCGTAATTAATACTATCTGTAATATCTTTATTTTTTTCTTCTATAATTTCTTTTTGCTGCTCAAGTTCTTCTTTTTGTTTTACTACTTCGGCAGTCCGTTCAAATACTTTATCTTCTAATATTTTTTTCTCCATTTGCAACTTATGCTCTCTATATTTTATATACGCATAAACAATTACAACAAATAAAAAAGCGCATATAATATAAAACCAAATTGTACGGTACCAAGGTGGGGAAATTGTAAAAGTAAAGGTTGTTGGCTCTGCATTCCAAATACCATTAGCACCCATTGCTTTTACTTTAAATGTATAAGTGCCCGGAGCAAGGCCGGGATAATCTCTTTCGGTTTGAGTTGTTACAGGCGACCAATTTTTTTCAAGACCTTCTAACTGATACCTGTATTTAATTTTTTGCGGATTGCTAAGCGAGATTGCTGAAAACTGAAATAATACATGATTTTCAGAATAAGGAAGATTTAAATTAAAGGGAAGGTTGAACCAAGGGGTTACAGAATCGGTTTTGGTTTTCCAGTCTACATCATTATAAAATAATTTTACGGCAGTAACATGTGTTTGAGGCGCATTTTTATTTGCCTTATCGGCAGCAGGATTGTAACAGGTTAAACCTTTAACTGTACCAATCCAAATTTTATTTTGTTTGTCTTTATAAATGGCATTATCGTTACATTCTACTCCTGTAAATCCATCTGTGGCATTATAACTTGTAACTGAATTAATTCTCCATTTATCGCCAAAGGTAATTTTAGTAAAGCCCTTATCGGTACCAACAATTAAATTTTTATCATCCTGAAACACCAGCGATTTAATTGAATTAGAACCCAGCAAACTATCACCTGCAATAAACTTTATTTTTATTTTGGTACGGACTTCCTTATCAAACATATAAAGCCCTCCGTTATTTGTGCCAATCCAAATATTGCCATCAAAACTTTCAGCTAAAGCTTTGCTGTTTTTATGAAAGAGCCCTTCTTCTTCATCATATGTGGTAATTTCCCCTGCTCCGCCATACCTGGCTATACCACCACCGGTACCAAACCACACATCACCTTTTTTATCCTGAACAATGGCATTAACATCCTTATCACTTATCATAAGGGTGGCCATATCCATATTTAAAAATTTTATGCCATCAAACAAACTAATACCTTCTTTTGTGCCGCACCATACTTTTCCGCTTTTATCTACTAAAATGCTGTACACGCTGTTATCAAGTAAATCTTGCTCGCGCACATAATTGCTGAATGATTTTCCGTTGTACTTGGTTATTCCAAAGTCGGATATAGCTGCCCATACATTAGGGTTTTTAGACGTTTTGCCTGCCGAGATAGAAAGTATATTATTACCCATTAAGCCATCGTGTGTTGTGTAGTTTTTAAATTGTGGTGTTTTGTTATTAAAAACCATTTGCACAATTCCTCCGGCAGTTGCCAACCAAAAATTACCAACAGAATCCTGATCTATGCCTTGCACAATATTGTTTGGAAGCCCATCTTTATCTCTGTAATGAGAAAACCTATCGCCCATATATTTACATAAGCCTTCGCTGTTAGTTCCAATCCAAATGTTCTCTTCTTTATCTTCAAACACGCATAGTATTTGGTTGCCAGGCAAGCCTTCTTTATCGGTATAGTGCTCGAAATTAAATTTTACCGGATATTTTAAAGAAGTTATACGGTTTCGGATAATTCCATTTTCTGCCGAAGCAAACCACATTTCATTTTTACTCGATTTAAAAATATTCCACACTTTTTTTACAGCAAAACCAGCCTCATAATTAAAAACGGCAATTTTTCTCGAAAGCAACTCGGCCCAAAAATCTTTTTTATTAGGTTGTTTTGCAGGCGCAATACTAAACACACCTTCTTCAAGCATTCCGAACCAAAGAGTTCCATCCTTATCTTCACCGATGGAAAGAATTAAATCACTGGGAATTTCCTTTCCACCCCTAAGTTGGTCTATTCTGAAAGAATCTTTTTCGAGCGTTATAATATTTACCCCCCCAAAAGTGGCAAGCCATATATGCCCTGCCTTATCCTGATGAATATTAAAAACAGAGTTATTACTTAATCCTTTTTTATCATCAATGGGTTGCACTTTAAATGAATCTTTAAGTACCTCAGTAACTTTATTTACTCCACCATCATCAGTGCCGGCCCAAATGTTTCCGTTTTTATCTTCAATAATAGACAGAATAGTTGTGCCCGATAAGCCATTTTTTTTACCGATATTTTTAAATTTTAACCCATCGTATACAATAAGCCCCTCATCTTTTGTGCCTGCCCACAGCCTGCCTTTTTTATCTAACAATAAACTACGGACTATATCAGCCGAAAAACCTTCTTTTTTTGAAAAAACCTTAAAGTTTATTCCATCAAAACGGCACAGTCCACCACCTTCTGTACCAAGCCATAAATAACCGTTATTATCTTGGGTTATACAATAAATAGTTGCCTGTGGCAAACCCTGCTCGATAGAGTAAACCTGAAAATTATTGCGTTGTGCAAATACAGAAAGAGAA
>DATFTU010000362.1:0-3922 GCA_035261565.1 Bacteroidia bacterium | reverse complement strand
AGTTGCTGGCCTTATTCCCTTTGAATTTCCAATGCCTGGAAGCCATTTAACAAATTGGTCTTTCTCTCTCGAATTTGCGATGTCATCAACATACTCATGCCCGACTTTATATTGTTTTACTTCATTCATGCTTCAGGCGTTTTCTAAACGTTGATTATTTTCATGGGTTCCTTCATGCTCTGTCATTTTTAAGAAAATATTTTTCACAATGACGGCTATCTTATTTGCTAAGAGTGGTGGTACTGCATTTCCTACTTGGTGGAATTGAGAAGTCCTTGTACCACAAAAGAAATAGTTGTCGGGAAAAGTCTGGATGCGAGCAGCCTCCCTTACAGTAAAGCTGCGGCATTGAGTTGGATCGTAATAAATATAATAGTGACCATCTTTTGATATATGACTTGTGATGGTCTTTGATGCTTGAAAAGAAATTTGCACCCTGAATCTGTCCGCAAATTTCTTATCTTTGATTGCCTCCTTAACGTTTTCATGCTTCGGCAGTAATGCTTTTGGAAAATCGATAATGCGTGGAGAACGACGATGTACTTTCGTGTAACACGCGGCAAAAAAATAGCGCAAAATATCACTCCTCATGTGACTTCGAGATGCGTGATTGCAAACCCCATTAATTCTGTTATCTATAAACCAATCCCTCCGATAACCTATATTATTTGGGTTACAAGGTATGTACTCATTTCCTTTGTCTTTTTGAGGTGCAGCCAAGCGAGGCAAAAAACTTTTTATTTTTTTCAAAACTTTTTTATCAACTCCATGCAACGTCTCTCCCTTAACGATTTGTTTTATTGCATTAATCCAAACTTCAGGCGAATCTGTTTCTTTGGAAATTCCGCTCCTGATCCTTGGAAGTCCGGCTAACACTGAAGCAATGGACACAGGCGAATTCTTGCGCAGAATATCAGGAATCACGTCAATATCATTTCGTACACCGAGAAGAATAACCCGATGCCTTGTTTGCGGGATTCCATAATTTTCTGCCCTTATAACAAACTTCTTATGCTCATATACAGGATTAAGTTCTTCATCTAACTTGTTAGGGTGAGCAACCAAAGAATAGATTTTATAACCTGGGCAATTTAATTGCTGTCCATTTGCACGAAAATCGGATAAGTATGCTCTAACCGGGTTTTTGAGATCATCCAAAATTTTGGAAAAAACCGGACTTTCTTCAGTCTCAGCAGATAATAAACCCTTAACATTTTCCATAATAAAAACCGAAGGACTATGGACTGCCAAGATTCTTAAATAATGCTTATATAAACCAACTCTTTCATCTTTGGAGGCATCTAAGATAATTTCCTTTCTTCTCGATCTGCCAACTACTGAATAAGCTTGGCATGGAGGGCCGCCAATCAGCAACCAATCATTAGCCCCGTCAAGTGCCTCCGCAATTCTGTTGTCGAGAGCGGAATACTTTATCGCATCTTTACCGTCTCCCAGTGTAGCACACCATGCTTCTTTAGCAGCTTCTTCCCATTCGTTTGGCCACCTTTTTTTCAAATCATCAAGGGTGATTTCTCCACGCATTAAGTCGAAATAATCATTTGGCACCTGACCAAGGTCGAATTGTCTAAAAAAACTTCTAAGTGTAAGTGTTTTATGTGCATCCGCATCTTTCTCTATTGAAAGGGCTATTTTGAATACGCGCTCTCTATTTTCGTTCAACAAAGAACAAAATCCTTCTCCGAGTCCTCCTGGGCCTGCGAATATGTCAATTACCGGTATAGCCAAAGTTCTTTAACAATCTTAATAATGTCTTTTCTTTTTTATCTCTTTTAAGGTCACACTCGAAAACCGTTATTATTTTCCATCCGAGTGCTTTCAACTTTTCATGCGTAGTTAAATCAAGTTGCTTGTTTCTATTTATTTTTTGCAACCACCATTCAGTTCTTGTTTTCGGAATAACAAAATATTTACAACCTTCATGACCGTGCCAAAAACAACCATGTATAAAAATTACTGATTTATATTTGGGAAGAACTATATCCGGTTTTCCGGGTAATAATTTCTGATGTAATCTAAAACGAAATCCTTTTGAGAATAAGAATTTTCTCACGAGTATCTCCGGTTTAGTATCTTTACTACGGATTTTACTCATGTTGTAACTTCTTATTTCTTTCGTATGAACATCAGTCATAAAAACTTAGAACCCACCCATATAAAATTTGTTTGTAACATCGTAAAAATAAGAAAATCCGCCAATTTTAGGTAGATTTTCTTGATTATTAGTTGTTATTTTTTTTAGGATTCCTGACTTTCAAATATTTGGATTTCATCACCCTAATTAAATCTACCATGTTGAATAACCTTACCTTGCTGGCACTTCAAAAATGAAGTGTTTCACTTCAACTAAGCAGGTTAATACTCAATACAAAAAACGTAAATTTCTTACATGTAAGCATGTGAAGCTCTTCAGTAATAAAAAAATGTGTCAGGGATAAAAAAGCTAATAATAATATTCATATAAATTAATTCTTTTCGTAATTTAATATTTCAAATGGAACACGAAATTGATAAAGAGATAGATACTCAAATAAATGAACAATTATCAAATCTTATTGTTAATGATATTGGCCCATTCACTTGTCAATTATTTAATCACGATTCGTTTAAAGAAGAGATGATTCCATTGGCTTCTGGAGTCTTAGCTGAGCTTGGTGGTTTTTATTATATACTAACCGCTTCTCATGTTACAGAAGATTGGCCTAACAATAATCAATTATTTGTACAGATACATGGCGGTTATATGTCAGTTGTTGGAATAACAAGAGGGACAGAAATCAATAAGAACCATAAAATCGATGTAGCCTATATCAAGTTAGATATGGCTAATGTAATAGCGCTTAAAAAAGGAAATAAGTTTCTTACATTGGATAGGTTTAAAGGACATCGTAAACTTGTAGATTCCGCCGACTATTGTGTTTTTGGTTACCCAACTATTAATCAGAAAAAAGTTGATGGAAAGCTTAAAACAAGCGGAGCAGCGTGCTTTGTCAAGCCAAGCAAACAGAAAGTGTTAGAACACTATGGTTTTGATTCAATGGCACATTTTGTTTTAGATTTTCAGGGAAAAGGAATTGATATTAAAACAGGTGAAAATGTAAAAATAAAAACCGAACATTATGGTTTAAGTGGGTGTGGATTATGGCTCACTGAACTTAATCATGATAGCAGTAAATTTCTTTCGGAAGCCAAGCTCATTGGAATTATGACCGAATTTAGAAGAAGGAAATATGATTGCCTAATAGGGTGTAGGTTGGAAATAATACTTCTGGCTTTAAGAGATTTTGAAGGATTTAAATTTAGGGCTAAATAAATTTATTACTTATGGCAGCTTACTCAACCGTAAAAAGTATTGCGAATAACTGGATTATAAAAGGTAATGTTGAAACAAATGAATTTAATAAGTTTATCTGTTATTGGATTTCTTTTAATTGTTTTTATAATCATAGAACTAATTCTTCAGGTGATAGAACAGCAATTAACAAACTAATTAATGATAGTAATGTAACGATGAGTTACAACGGAGCAATTACAACTGAAACCCAATCGCTTTTATATAATTTAAAAAATGTTTGCCCTGTTTATAATTTAAAGAACCCTTCTCAGGGAGTTAATATTACGGATACATCAAATTTTGCACAGGTAGTAAATGTTATTTATCAGATTAGATGTAATCTCTTTCATGGCGGAAAAGGAGAAACTGATGTTAGAGACCTTCTGGTAATTAATGCTGCGACTCCAGTATTAGAATTTGTTGTTAAAACCTTAGTAGAAGTCTATTTACCATAATCCCTAAAATAATAATAACGATGTCAAAAAGGTCGAATCCACAAAAAATAGGGTCATTAGGATTTCGTATTGTTCAGGAGAAAGTTGAACGATCGGGAGTTTGGATTGCGCGAGA
>DATFTU010000361.1:0-3255 GCA_035261565.1 Bacteroidia bacterium | reverse complement strand
TACAATTTATCGAACTGAGATATAATGCCATCAATAAAGCGCCGGCGTTGGTCGCTGCCACCTGTAATAAGGTTTGTATCTGCCGGACTAATCATTACCAAAGGAAATAACCCAATGTGGTCTGATAATTTTTCATATTCTTTTTTATTGCGCTTAAACACTTTTTTTTGCGTACGTTTTATGCCACAGTACACCTCATCCAGTTCAGCACCATTATCAAATAAGCCTTGCAGCATAAAAAAATCCTGGTCGAAAAGTATGTTTTGACTATCGATAGTATTAAAGTAACTTTTGCAAAACGAGAGATAATAAATAGCATCAAGCAAATTGGTTTTACCCATACCATTAACTCCTGTAAAACAATTTAGTTTAGGATGAAATTGTACTACAGCTTCGGGGTAGTTTTTAAAGTTAATAATGCTTAATTGCTTTAAATACATGGATTACAAAGGTAAAAAGGCTTTTTGTTTTAACGTTAAAATACTTATCAGCAACTAAAAAAACTTATACCTTTATATTACTAAAAACTAAAGATTATGATAACAAAAAAAATAGGTGTGCTTGGCTCGGGTATAGTTGGTAAAACACTGGCACAGGGCTTTTTAAGCCATGGATATGAAGTTATTATTGGCACCAATAATCCTGATAAACTGACCGATTGGCAAACAAAAAATAATTTCAGGGCAAAAGTGGCTTCGTTTGAAGAAGCTGCAAAAACCGCTGATATTATTGTATTAGCTGTTAAAGGCCATGCAGCAGAAAGTGTTTTAAAAATGGCGGGTGTAAATCATTTATCGGGTAAAACAATAATAGACTGTACCAACCCTATTGATGAGAAAAAACCACCTGTAAATGGCGTATTGCATTTTTATACTGATTTAAACAACTCATTAATGGAGCAATTGCAAAAATATGTACCAAATGCAAATTTTGTAAAAGCCTTTAATAGTGTGGGCAGTGCTTTTATGGTGAACCCCGATTTTAGTGGTATTATGCCAACCATGTTTATTTGCGGCAATAACGATGATGCCAAGAAAGAAGTGAAGCATATACTTGACCAATTTGGCTGGGAAATTGAAGATATGGGCAAAGTTGAAGCGGCACGTGCTATTGAGCCTTTATGTATGCTGTGGTGCATTCAGGGGATGTTACACAACCAATGGAGCCATGCATTTAAACTATTGAAAAAGTAAACCTACAAGTAATCTATAGCTTGAGGGCCCATATTAAATAATAAGTCAATACTACTTAGGTTTGGTTTAAAGGGGAATTTATCGCTAAACAATTGCAAGTAAGGTTTAAAATCTGCTTCGCTTACTTCAATTTTAGGATGTATACTATACCTGTAATTTCCGGGCGAATCTGTTTTATCAAAAGTTTCGGTAAATTTTATTTCCACATTTAACTTAAAATTATTTAGCAATAATTGAAGAAGCTCCGCATTAAAGTCAAACAAAAAAGTATATTTTTTTTGGTAGAATGGCTTTAGCGCATCGGCATAATATATAAAATAAGGGCTGTTGCGGTAAGCACTTTCAATAGTGCGCCAATGTTGCTGCTGCCATTTTTCGGCATACGATATTTTTGTATCGGTTACAATTTCTTTATCGTGTTTGCTAACAACCGGAATACTTAATGATAAAACACCATTAGCGCCAAGTACATTACAACGGTTACGGTAGCTTTGTTTTAGATAATGCTCATGTTTTTCTATACAAATACTATTGGCTTGTCTTATTTTTTTAAAATACTCGACAGGTGGTAAATAGGCCGTACTAAGCACAATGGTTGACATAGCTTGTTTTAAAAAGATGCTTTATATTGCAAAAACATTTCGTTAAAGCGTTTGCGTACTGTTTCAATAAAATCAGTATTCACAATTTGTTTTAGCGCTTCCATGCTTTTTACTTCGGCGATATCAAACTTAAAAACCTGCTCCATCATGGCGGCTTCAAATTTTACCAAGTATTTATCATTCATCTGAAAAATACTTATTTGAATAGAAGGATGCGGTATGGTATCAATTATGCGCATTAATTACCAAAATACTCTACGTAGTTATTTTCGGTTTCGTATAACTTAATACCATGCAACTCCGCTCCCATTTTTTTAACTTTAGGAGCCAGTATATTAAATATAGCAATGGTTACGTTTTCGGTGCTCGTCATAACTCCTTGTAAAAAATCAACATCTAAATTCAGGTTTTTATGATCGAGTTTATCGCATATCTCGGTTCTTATAAGTGTGCTCAATTCTTTTAGATTAACCACAAAACCGGTTTCAGGGTTTATGTTGCCTTTAACGGTAACAAACAAACTATAATTGTGCCCGTGCCAATTTGGGTTAGAGCATTTGCCAAATATTTCAGCATTTTTTTCTGCAGACCACTCTGTATTATACAATTTATGAGCGGCATTAAAATGTTCTTTTCGGGTTATAAAAAGCATAGTAAATTAATTGCTGCAAATATACCATTATGGTTTGCTATATTTGTGTGTAATTGAAAAAATAATTATGCGTTTGCTACTGGTATCGGCCACTGTTTTTGAAATAGCCCTTTTTTTAAAAGAGATAAGTGCTACGACGGAAAACGCTGTATTTTCATCATATAATTATAATAATCATCAAATAGATGTTTTGCTTACAGGTGTTGGCACTACGCATACCGCTTTTTACTTAGGGAAATATCTTAATGATATATACGATTTGGCCATTAATGCGGGTATTTGCGGAAGTTTTACTACTAAACTTGCCATTGGCGATGTTGTAGCTATTAACGAGGATTGTTTTGCCGATTTGGGTGCAGAAGATGATGAAGTTTTTTTATCGCTTGAAGAATTAAAATTACCGGGAACGTATAATGTAAAAAATGAAAGTGTTTTTACCCACCCTATAATAAACAATTTACGAGTTGCAAAAGGTGTTACGGTAAATACTACACATGGCAACTTAGATAGTATAGAAAAATTTAGGCAACGCATAAAAGCCGACGTAGAAAGTATGGAAGGTGCAGCATTTTTATTTGCCTGCAATCAATACAAAATACCTTGCATACAAATACGATCTATATCTAACTACGTTGAAAAACGTGATAGAAGCAAGTGGAATATTGCTTTAGCTATTGAGAACTTAAATAAAGTTTTAATTAATTTTATTCATCAATAATTATTTTTTTTCTTTTACTCTTTTAATTTTCGTTAAGTTATTTTAACACGCAGTTTTACCCTGCAAAAAAAGTTTGGCACGCATATTGGT
>DATFTU010000360.1:0-2185 GCA_035261565.1 Bacteroidia bacterium | reverse complement strand
ACCAAATCACGGGCTTTGCAGGTTGCTTCGGCAACAATGTTTACTTCTTCCAGTTGTTTTTCGGTAACCGCTTTATCATGCACGTATATAGTAGATAAAGTATTTTTTTCTTTAGCTGCGGTTGATTTATGTTTTATAAACTGATAATTACCCAATAGCACACCTTCAATAAATGCCAATGTAAATTTGGCATCAGCCGTTGAGGTTATAATGGCCGATTTTTTTTTATGCTCGTTCAACGCACCCGTGACTGTGTTACCAGCTCGGCGCAATAATTCACGTTGCTGTGTGCTTTCTTTTTTATCGTCAAGTACAACTACAAATACTAAACGGGTAAACTGGTTAATACTAACTAACTTTTTGTTATCGGCTAACTGTTTTTCTATGTAGGTGGCTTGCTCGGCCGTTAAACCATATTCGTTTTTGTTTTTAAACGATTTGCCGATAATTACCAAATTATCTTCTTTAAGTACTGATGTTTTTGAAACTGATGTCATATTTGTGTATTTTTGATGTGCTAAATGTAACAAGAAAATATTGCTTATTCAATGCAAACAGATAAACTTTTAACCCGCGCCCTTAACTTAGAATTTTTAAGTATCGAAGAAGGTGTTTTTCTTTTTGAAAATGCTGCCCTAACCGATTTAATGTTTACGGCTAATGAAATCCGTAAAATAAAAAAAGGTGATAATAAAATTGTTACCTGGCAAATAGACCGCAATGCCAACACCACCAACGTGTGCATTGCCAATTGCAAGTTTTGTAATTTTTACCGCATACCCGGTCATGCCGAAAGTTATACTACTACTATCGACCAATACAAAAAGAAAATTGACGAGCTTTTTCGTTACGGTGGCGACCAACTATTACTACAAGGCGGCCATCATCCTGATTTAGGTTTAAGTTTTTACACCAATCTGTTTAAAGAATTAAAAAGCCTTTACCCCAATTTAAAACTTCATTCACTTGGCCCGCCGGAGATTGCACACATTACCAAGCTCGAAAAATCTACCCATACCGAAGTACTAAAAGCCCTTATGGATGCCGGTTTAGATAGCTTGCCCGGTGCCGGTGCCGAAATTTTAAATGATAGAGTTCGCCGCTTAATATCAAAAGGCAAATGCAACGGACGCGAGTGGTTAGATGTTATGCGTGCTGCGCATCAACTGCACTTAACTACATCAGCCACCATGATGTTTGGCCATGTAGAAACCATTTACGAGCGTTTCGAACACTTGGTTTTACTTCGTCAGGTACAAAGCGAAAAACCAAAAGATGCCAAAGGCTTTTTGGCCTTCATCCCCTGGCCTTTTCAGGATCACGATACATTATTGCTCCGCCTTAAAAATATACACAACAACGTAAGCTCCGAAGAGTACATCCGTATGATTGCCCTTAGCCGTATTATGTTGCCTAATGTAGAAAACATACAAGCATCGTGGTTAACCGTTGGCAAACAAACCGCGCAACTTTGCTTGCAGGCAGGTGCCAACGACTTTGGCTCTATTATGATTGAAGAAAACGTAGTATCAGCCGCCGGCGCGCCACATCGTTTTACGTATAAAACTATACAAGAGGCCATAAAAGAAGCAGGCTATACACCTCAACTGCGCGGTCAGCAATATAATTTTAGAGAATTGCCTGCTGATATAGAGGAGCAGGTTATTAATTACTAATTCTTGTTATTGCAAGGGTAACTCAGAAGCAATCTCCCCTTACAACTTATTACACATCACTTATAATTTATCTACAATTTCTAACGCAAACAAAACTATTCATACCGCAAACTCTCAATAGGGTCAAGTTTAGCAGCACGGCTGGCAGGTATAAAGCCCGATAACAAACCAACAAACACGCATAAAAACGAAGCTGATATAACCCATTTCCACGGCATGTAAAAACCAATACCTAACTGAAACGAAAGCAGGTTGCCCAAACCAACACCCAAAATTATACCCAGTGTACCGCCAATTAAACAAATAACAACAGCCTCCATCAAAAACTGGTTGCGTATTAATTTGGCTGTTGCCCCTAACGATTTTCGTATACCAATCTCACGTGTACGCTCCGTAACCGATACCAGCATAATATTCATCAACCCAATAGCCGCACCCAGCAAAGTTATAATGCCAATAAGCGTGGCGCCAATAGTAACTTTTTGTATGTTGCTAATTAGCATATTGGC
>DATFTU010000359.1:0-4324 GCA_035261565.1 Bacteroidia bacterium | reverse complement strand
CGTTTTTAGTACTTGTACCATTTTCAATAATTAAACGGGCTTGTGGTGAAAATTTAATGGTCATATTATTAATAGTTACTACATAACCCGCAGGTATGCGTAACTCTTGCCCAATGGTTACGGTACTTGTAGTATTGGTTGGTACGGCAAGCGGATTTTTACAAGTTGCTGTTGTAGTTCCCGTATTGGCCGACCACGTTTGAGTTGTTGCTGTTGTTGTCCATGTTGTTGTTGTCCATCCAGCATCATAAATCTGTTGGTCGTAAGGGTTGGTTAGTAAGCAACATTGTAAACTAATATGGTTAAATAAATTGCTGTATATTTCTTGGTCTATTTGGTCGGGTAATAAATAGCCAATATTATACAACCCTCCGCCACCGCCTCTGGAGTAGCTACTTAAATGCTGGGTATTTGTTGTTAATGTAGGTGTTGCACTATTAGGGCTGCTTATTTTTGCCAGACTTGCTGTTGTAGTAGTTGTACCAACTAAGTATAAATTATTATCTGTACCTTTTTCTATTTGTGAGGCTGATAAAGCAGTATCAGAGCTTAAGGTATAAGTTGCGGTTGTACTATACGTTATACGGTCAACTGTGCTATTTGGATAGTCAGGTGTTTTGTTGTGTGAAACAAATACATAATTACCATCAGGTGAAAACTCTATTCCGTATAAAGAAAGCCCTACGCTGTTTATTGCAGATGTATAGGCTAAATGATATGAACTACTGTAATTTCCTGTGGTATCATAATCCATCAAAACGAGTGAATTGTTGCTGTAAAAAGCACCTGCCGCATTGGGTGCGCCAAAAGCTACTTTAATTTTATGGTTGATTGAGTCTTCAAACACTTCTAATTCTGTAAGGTTAACATACGATTGTTGGTTACCAATACTATTACTTGTAGCCGAAGAAAGAACATTTGTACTAACCCATGATACTCCATACGAACCTGTTCCCGTTACTTTATAAGTAATAAGTTCATCATTGTTCATTACAAATAGCAAACGGTAAGGAGGGGTGGATACGCCCCCTTTGTTATAAACTTTAGTTGAAGCATAATGAATATCACCGCTGTAAGGATGGCAACCGCCCGCAAGGTCAGGTGTGGAGGTTACTTTGTATAAATCGCCTGCGGTTGCCTGTCCTGTTGCTCCTGTTTTTAAATTTTTTCCTAATTCGGTTGATGGCATATAAGGCCCTCTTTGCGAAATATCAATACAGGTATAAAAAGGCTTAACAAAATTATACTTATTTACGCCGCAATTATTTGGTGGATAAGCTCCGCCACCGCCATACCCTTGCGTATTTGTGTTTATGGGTAAAGAAGTAAATACATAATATTGCGAACAGTTAGAAGGGTTAGGTACTACGCAGGCTTCTGAATAACCCTGTATAACTGCCCTAACTCCCGTAATGGGCGAATGCCCGCCGGTGTACATTGTCATGGTATCTGAAATCAGCGTATCAATTAAATAACCGTTTTTGCTAAATACATAACCGCTTACAATTGAAAACAAAAGGTTGCCGCTTGCATCTTTATACATATTATTTGGCCCATATATATAGCCGCCGGGGTTTACATCTAACATCGTTGTACCTTGGTAAGCCGTGTTTACTCCTCCTATACTATATGTATTGGTGGGGAGGGCTACTGGAGTTCCGGGTGCTGGCCAATAATTTGGTGGCACTGCCCAATAAGGATTGCCTTTTTGTGCCTGGGTTATTACAGCCAGCAAAAAACAGCAGGCTGTTAACCATGTTTTGAGTTTTGTAATTTTAAACATACGCTTTAATTTTTTTGGTTATTAATTTGCCAAATGTATAACCTTACCTTTAATTTTAGGTAGAGTACAAGTACTCTATTTTACTACAAAAAACAATAAAACCTTACATACTATTTTTATTTATATAATAATTTCTTGTTTATAGCTTAACTTTGTAGTATTATGAAAAAGCGACTAATAGCTTTTATATGCCTTGCATTTATTAATTTAAGTAGTAAAGCTCAGTTACTTTTTTATCAAAATACATTTAAAGGTGGTATTTCATTTGATGGAGTAACTTATTCAGATTATGAATGGTTACAAGCAGATACAGTTAATTTCCATAACTCTGTACCATTAGGATGCACCCTTAAAAAAGCTTTTCTAATAAGCTTTAAAATATCTTGTTCTTTTATAAATGGGGCTTATCCACAAATTGACCCCCCAGTAACTTTAAAGTTTAATAATCAGAATATTCAATTTGATTCTTCTACCGATGTAACACCTGTTTTTTATTCTAATAATACAACGACTAATGGTCAGTGTTGGGTAACTACAAAAGATGTTACTACAATAGCTACGTCTAATAATAATAGTTTAATTATACCATGCCAGTCTTGTGTTTCTAACCTCTGTAATTATTACGAGTATTTTGGTTTTTATTTAGTTCTTATTTATGAAAATATTACATATAATACAATTAATGTAGCAATTTATCTAAATAATGCTACATATACCCCAACAATGTCATATGTGTTAAATGGATTAAATCCAATAAATACAACTAACGATGTTGGGTTATCTATAGAGAGTGCAAATGTTGATGTTAGTCCCTATTTAACTTACCAATTGACTTCAACAACAAATACTGTAACATTAGGAACATTAAGAAATGTATCTTTAAATAATGTAACAGATTACAAAACAGGTTTAGGCAGTTTTCATTATGAAAATGGTATTTTATCAGGCTTAGTTGATGATAGCCCTGATGCTTTTATTGATACAACAGATGCCTTAGCAAATATTAAAACCTATTTGCCTAATAACACAAGTACTTTCTCTTTAACCTCAAACACATCTTTCCCTGTTGGTTTTTCGCATGATAATAATTTTACAACAGCTTTTGTAACGGCATATAATACTCCTTGTGCTGCTGTTCCTGCCACAGCAGATAGTATAAGAATATATAAACTTTGTACCGGGCAAACGGCGCAATTAAATGCTACTGGCGGTTATAGTAATTATAACTGGCAGCCTGCAACAAATTTAAGTAATGCCAATATTGCTAACCCTATTGTTACTACACAAAATACCACTAATTATATTTGTTATATAAAAGATGCTGCCGGCTGTATGCATACCGAACAAGCACAGATTATAGTACATCCGCCACCCATACCACAGAGTATAACGACTACAACAGCTATTTGTGGTAGTACACAAGGGGTTTTAGCCATAACACCAAACTACCACCATTATGGTTATATGTACAACATAAATAACGGAGCAGCACAAACAGATACGGTGTTTAGCAATTTAAGCGCAGGGCTTTATACTTTAACTATTACAGATAATTTTGCTTGTACTTATAAAGATACTTTTACGATTACACAAGTAAATTTGGCTAAAGCCAATTTTAATTTAACACCCATAAGTGGTTGTGAACCTTTAAGCGTAAGTTGTAATAACATAAGTAATTATAATGGCAACGTGTATGACCCTGTAACAAATAAATATGTGTGGTACACGAATGGAGATAGTGCCACTACACAAAATTTTAGCTACACCTATACAGATACAGGTTTATATACCATAACCTTATTGGCATATGAAAACTTGCGCAATTGCAGCGCAACGGCTACGCAAACTGTTTACGTAAAAGATTGCCCGCCTGATAGTATTAAAATAATTGTACCCAACGTATTTAGCCCTAACGCAGACGGCATTAATGATACTTGGCAACCCATAGTACATAACTTTAATTATACAATAAATAATTATGAATGCACTATTTACGACCGTTGGGGCATAAAAGTATTTGCTACTGCCGATATAAACACAGGGTGGGATGGAAAAACAACAAGTGGGTTACCAAGCAGTGCAGGTACGTATTATTATATTATAAAATATGGCGCCACAAATACCAAAGGCACAGCCAAGCAAGAAGATTTTAAGGGGTATTTAGAGTTGGTTAGATAGAATTTAATCCTGTCTATTATATTGCCATTGAATTTAAATGATTTTATTCTTAGAAATAAACTCTATTAATTTAGCAACGCTCTTAGTTTTAGTTTTTGCGTGCAATTTCAATCTCTTATTTTGTACAGTTCTATAACTCAAGAACATTTTCTCCCCAATTTGTTTACTACTCAAGCCCTCACATATATAACGTAGGATAATCTTTTCTTGTTCGTCAAATAATTCTTTAGTTATAACTGTTACGTTTTCTCCGTTAATTGTTTTTAAATGGCTTTTATTTTCGGGGTAGTCCTCTCCAATAGAATGCATATCTACAAAGTGATATTCATATTTGAACAAGGTGTAAATAGCGTCCGGCACTTG
>DATFTU010000358.1:0-2388 GCA_035261565.1 Bacteroidia bacterium | reverse complement strand
GGTTACAAAAAGTGTCCCACCAAAATTAAAAGATTATTTGAGGGAATAATATTTATTACAACAAATTTATGTTAAATGATTTTGAGTGGTTTGTACCAGTTCCACTTCAGCAAGGGAGTGAAATAAATAAATGCTGCCGGTGGCAATTTCTTTGCAGCGGTAACGGGTTCTTATACGCTCGCCTTTTTCAAAAATACGTTCGCCATTATATTTAAAAACAGTTTTGTGTGGCAGTGTTTCTATAAAAATTTTGCCGTCGCTTTTTGTATCGTGGCGTTTTAAAACGCGTAATAAATTAGCGTCGCTACAGCTTGATGCCGCCGGACTAATTAAATGCTTTTGTAAAGCCAGCAGCACATCAGTAGGAAAAAAATCGGTATTTAAAAAATGCTTCATCAGCAATTTATAGTTCTGTTTCCACTCTTCCCCATGTGGGTTAACGGCATCTTTATGCTTGGTAAAGGTTACTAAATGTGCCACCTCATGCACCAGCGTAATTAAAAACGAATACTTGTTTAAATTATAGTTAATGGTAATGGTATGGTTTTGCTCGCCAAACGGCGAGCGGTAATCGCCCAGCTTGGTATTGCGTTCGCGTTTAATTTTTAGTTTAAAATCGTATTCTATAATCCAGCGGGCAATTATAGGGACAGCTGGTTCGGGTATATACTTTTGCAGTACCGCGCTATTTCTTTCGAACTGGGTCATTTTTGCAAAATTACAATGCGTAAAGTGTTTATGAGTTTAATTTATTTTGTTTTTTAAACAATAAGCTAACTAATTATATTTGTTATATGAATATAGAAGAACTTAGAGATTATTGCATTGCTAAACCTTTTGTAGAAGAAACATTTCCGTTTGGTGAAGAAACGTTGGTATTTAAAGTTATGGGCAAGGCTTTTCTTTTAACCAATATAAATGAGCAACCGGTACGTTTTAATGTAAAGTGCGACCCCGAAAAAGCAGTTGAGTTGCGCGAGCAATACAGTTATGTATTGCCGGGTTACCACATGAATAAAAAACACTGGAATACCATCAGGTGTGAAGGGCCCGTAAATAAAAAATTGCTGAAACAATGGATAGACGAATCGTACCAATTGGTTGTAGACAGTTTGCCCAAAAAAAAGAAACACCTATAAAAAAATCCCTTACTAATTAAAGCAAGGGATTTTGAAATTAGAAATGTTTTAACGGATTAAGCAGCAGGCGAAATTTTGCCGGTATAACCTGTTTTCTTTTTTGTGAAAAGGTAACCAAAGTGTTTTTTAGAATAATTTATGTAAAACTGATTATTAATAGGTTCTAAATCTAACACGTTTATTTTTTTTACATCTTCTTTTTTAGCATTGATGGCATTAACTACATATTCTTTTCTGTCGATTGTACCGGTTTTGTAATCTACAACAGCGTACTCAAATCGGTCGTTTTTCTGATCTTTCGATTTTTTTTGTTTTTTGCTGTTGGTACCATTTCTGCCTTTACCTTCAAATACGTTGTAATCTGATCCATAAGCAACATAAAACTTATCGCCTTTATTAATTACTTTTATATCGTAAATATTCCATCCCGAATATTTAACTTTTACCCTATCTAAGTTTGAGGCCCAAACAATATCGCCTTTTGTATTTATTTTAAATACAGTAACGTTATGTTTATCGCAATAATACCTGGTTGTACATTGGCCTTTGCTGTTACAAGTGGTAACAGACCAGTTTATCATTTTATCGCAAAAAATTAATAAATTGTCTTTATCAAGTGCTTGTACATCTTCTATTACATAGTTTGCATTTAAAGCTTCTTTCGAATCTTCTTTTTTCTTTTTAGATGCAAAAAGGCCTGTTTTATTGGCATCTTCTTTATCTTTAGCAAATAATGTGTTTAATTGAGCTTCGGTAAAAGAAGTAAAGTTAAGGTTGCTTAATGTATATGTTTTAGGGTCAACCGTTCCGCTAAAAATACCATCAATAGCGCCGCCTTTAGATAAGTTATCAAAGAAACCGAATACTTTAATGGTATTTTTGGTTACTAAAAAATCGAAATGTAAAATATTTTTTCCTTCGCCTTTCATAGGGAAAGTATATATTTTTCCGGCACTTACATTAACAATTGAGTATAACGGGTATGATTTAAATTCACCTTTTTTCAAATCTTTTTTCTCATCGTCAGATACTCTAACATAGGTTTTAAGGTGCAGGTTGCCATCATCGCCATACAGATATTCAGATGACAATGCATCAGAACCTCTTCTTGAGGCAAAGGCGGCACCAAGGCCACGCATTTTAACTGCAGTAACTGGTAAAGTAACCTGATTAGCTGAAGAGAAAGAAAAATCGGCATTTAAAACTTTATACTCCATTTTAATGTCTTGGTTTTCAGCCGTAGAAAGCT
>DATFTU010000357.1:0-4779 GCA_035261565.1 Bacteroidia bacterium | reverse complement strand
GCCAAAAAACAATTGCACTTATAGAATATAGCAATACTCCAACCAACCAAGCAATAAAGGGCACAGCTTTAAATAAAGTAGAAAACTTTTTTCGGGCAATGGGGTTAAAATAAGTGCGGTACAAACTACTATGCACATGCGCCACATCAACCAATAAAACTAAAACTACCCAACAAAACGGAGAAATTTCAGAAGATTGGTCATTAAAAACAGAAGGAAAAATAAACAAAAGCAATACAGGGATTATGCCGGGAGCTAAAATCCAAACAGAATCAAAGGCGGCAGATTTAATCCAGGCTTGCTTCATTTTTTTTACTAATTTTTTCAGCCATTCTATATCCCCAGTCAAAACCCTCTTCAAATATAGAAAAGCCCGACAAATCGGTATGGGCAAAATATATTTGGTTATTTATAGGCTGAGCAAGTTGTTTTAAAACATTTCCTTTAATTAAACCTTTTTCGGGTAAAATCATTCCATGCCCCCAAATCCAAATTTCTATTTCTTCAACAAAGTTAGTTATACCGTTGTGTAATATTTCTAATTCCGAAAGCACCATATCTTTCCATTCACTTTCTGTTCTGCCGGCTGCGCTTTTTCTTTCTTCGGCAATATCTTTTTCATCTAAGGGAATATATACGCTAATAACTTGTTTTTCTTGCCGCTGTTTTAAACTTTGGTGCTGGTTATAAATGTAACCTAATGCCTTGGTGTCATATCCTACATTATCCCAGCAAATTTCCTGCCCTCTTCCTTCGGGTAACTTTGAAAGTGTTACGGCAGCTGTTACCCAGGGTACGTGTTTTAGTTTTTTTATTTCTTCTTTCGGATAAGGCAGTGTTTTATCTAATATGTGTGTGGTAATGTATGGCGGAATGGCAATAACACAATTGTTACATGTAATTTCAATTAGTTGTTGATTTTTAAAATCAGCAACAGTTACAAGTACTTTATCGTTTTGTATGGAAATATTTTTAACCAAACAACCTGTTTTAATAACTCCCCGTAAATCATCTGCTAATAGTTTTATTAAATGACCGTTTCCTTCGGGCCAGGTTAAAACTCGTGAAGCACCGGTGTTAGCGGGATTTGGTTTATGCGATGCAAAATAGTTTATACCCGCCCAGGCAGATACTTTTTTTGTATCTCCGCCAAAATCATCTCGGCAGCAATAGTTAAGATACCATAATAAATACGTTCCGGTAAATTTCTTCTCGGTTAAAAAATCACTAAACGAAATGTTGTCCAGTTTATCTAATTCGGTATCAATAGACGCTTGTGAATAAGGAATTTCAAAAAAATATTTTTCGTCCTTTCCCTTCAGGTTTTTGTAATAATCCATCAAGGCAAAAAAGTCTGAAATTTCTTTTTTTTCTTTCTCATTTAAATTGTAATTAGGTATAAGTCCATCCTGAAATGTACCTTTTATAAATAACCGTTCTTCAGGGTCAAAACACAAATCAGTTTCGTTATACGATGGCCTGCCTTGCTCATCAATGCTTGTAACAATACCTTTTTCTTTTAAAAAACTTACTAAAGGAGTATTGCAGGCATTAGGTAAAGTTAGGTAATGTGCTCCGTATGGATAAGCACTATAAGCATTTTCACCTGAAATAGAATTTCCGCCCACTTCGTCTGCCAGTTCTAAAACTACAATATTGGTTGTTTTATTTTTTTGCAAATTATAAGCCGCTGAAACCCCTGAAACCCCTCCGCCAATAATTACAACATCTTTTGTTAAAGTTATCTTCTTTGTAAAAGATTGAGACGCTTGCCAAACCTGATGCCCTCGTTTGCTATTGGCACCTTTAATAGTAACTTTTATTTCTTTTTCAGATGGCTTGTTTTCATTACAACTACTAAGTGGGGGAAGTAATATGCTTATTCCACCAGCCGAAATTAATTGCAAAAATTTTCTTCTATCTACATACATTTTCTAATACTCTGACCACTCTTTTTCAAAATAGTCAACAAGAATTTGGTTTTCTAATTTTTGAACGCTGTTATTTTTTTTTACCATATCGGCTGAAAAATGCCTCATCTGTGCAAATTCGTTTTCTGAAAAATATTTGAGGTTTGAAGTTAAATTCATTTTAGTAGTAACATTTATGGCTTATTTCGAAAATAAAAAGAAACCCCATTCGCCAAAAGATGGAACATAAACATGATACGGAACAATATTATAACCTACACTTTGCAATGTGTTGCCCACACACCAGTAGGATAGAGGCGCCACCAAGGGAGATGTGCTTTGCACAACAGCAACACTTTCATCATTCATAACGCGGTTTAGGTATCTATAAAAAGTTGTGGTGTACAATTTACCTACCGAGTAATTAGAAGGGTCAGGGAAATCAATAATTATTACATCATATTTTTGTTTGGCATTTTTAAGCCACTCAAAGGCATCTGTATTTGTTAACTCTAAACGTGCATCGGTAAGCGAGTGGTTGTTTAAGCCCATTAATAAATTATTGCTTTTAAAAAGTCCGGTAAGTTTTTCATCTAAATCTACCAGTGTAATTTTTTTTACGGCCGGGTATTTTAAAAGCTCTCGGGCGGCCATGCCATCGCCACCGCCTAAAATAAGCACATTAGTTGCTTTAGAGGCAGTTCCTATAGCCGGATGAACTAATGCTTCGTGATACCGGTATTCATCATGTGAGCTAAACTGAAGATTATTATTCAGATACAATCTAATGTCATCTTTTTTACGTGTGAGCACAATGCGTTGATAATGAGATGATGTAGAGTAAATTATATTTTCGCCATACATTTGTGTTTCGGCAAAACTCATAATCTCATTGGAGAAAACAAACCCCAGCAGTAACGCCAATAGTACCACAATGCATTGGGTGGTCAGAAAAACATATCGCTTCACTTCTTTTTTAAAATAGTAACATAAATAAAGCGCTAAGGCTGTATTCATCATCCCGAACAAAACGGAAGTTCGAATCAACCCTAAAAACGGAACCATAATTAAAGGAAATAGGAGGGAAGCAAGTAGTGCCCCTATGTAATCAAACGTAAAGATTTTTGATACTAAATCTTTAAATTCAATTTTGTTTTTTAGTATGCGCATCATTAGTGGAATCTCTAACCCAACTAAAGTGCCGGTAATTAAAACGATAGAGTAAAGTATTAGTCTGAAAGATTCAACATAGTTAAACGTCAGAAATAAAATAGTAGAACTAAAACCACCAATAAATCCGGTTAAAATTTCTATCTGAATGAATGTTTTTAGAAGATTGTTTTTTAAATATTTAGATAAAAAAGCACCCACACCCATAGAGAAAAGATACACACCTATAACGGTGGAAAACTGTGTAACCGAATCGCCTAAAAGATAACTGGCTAAAGTACCGGCAACTAATTCGTAAATTAAACCACAGGTAGAAATTACAAATACAGTAAATAGTAATAAATACTGCATTTAAATTACGAATGTATAGCCGACGAAATAATAATGGCAATAGCCAAAATATAAGCTGCTGCCATAATAGCTACCGCTTGGTTTTTATTTGCTATAATTTCTTTCCATAAATTTTCAGGCGTAATTTTTTCTATTATATAGAAAGAAACTATTAAAATAAATACTCCGATAAAGGAGTAAACAATAGATGCTAAAATGTACTTTAATTGAATTAATTCACTCATGATGTTTTTATTTTATTTGTGATGTAAACTGTTTTGTGAGTTAGGTCCTTGTGGTTTCCATTGCTCGGTTGCGGTGCCTGCAAACAAACGTGTGGCAGTTAGTTCTCCATACACGTACAGCGCAATAGTTAATATGGCTATAATAATCCAAACTTTTTGTGTTTTTAAGCTTGCTAATGTTTCCGTTAATTTACTCATCGTCTAATGTGCCAAATCTTGCGCTTTCAAATCTATTACCTAAATATACTATAATTGCCGTTATAACAGCCAGTACTCCTATTAGTAACCAATAATTCCATGATGAAGGATAAGCTTTTAGAAGCTGAATTTGAATATCCCTATACGTAGTTTTATCAGAACCAAATACTCTCATTTCTAAATGATATTTGCCTGGTTTAATATTGTTTAAATAATCGGTTTTCTCATTACCACCTTCGCTCCATGATTCGCCATCCTCATACCCGTGATAGTATTCCATCCCCGTAACAAATGTTTTCTCTTCTCCGGTTTTTTCATTTACTAAAGTAACGTCTGCTTCAATCCAATCATTATCAATACTGCTATGGGTATTAATTTGTAAAAGCGATGGGCCGGGCTCGTATAATGTAAATGAGTTTGAAACCAGTTGCTGTGTTTTTACTGAATCGACCAATACTATTTTATTGCTTGATAAAGGAACGGCTACTCTACTATCAAACGCAAGAAAGAAAGGAATAATTGTTAGGGCAAAAAACCAAAGACTAAATTTTAAAAAGCTATTATGATTTATTTTTAGATAAAATGGCTGGCAACTGCCAATACCTTCGCGTGAGGGTAAGGTTAAATCAGTATCCGAAAAAGCCTTTTTTAATTCAGAAGGCGTTACATATTGCCCCTGAAAATAAGTTTTTTCATTATTAAAATGCTCGTAAGTAAAAATGTAGGGCGCACAAACGTACTCTCTCGAAAATCGCTTTTTTACATCGATTACATCGTACGGAAACTCGCCCGTTGCGGTTTCAGTAATTTGATAGTACGAGGAATAAATTTTATAAGTCAGCCCATCAAGGTTTTCAAACTCATGGCAAACTGTTTTTTCACTAAAATTAATGGGCCGGCCGCATTCTTTTAAAAAAATCCAATGG
>DATFTU010000356.1:0-2095 GCA_035261565.1 Bacteroidia bacterium | reverse complement strand
TACTTCTAATAAATTTCTGTGCTTTTTTATCAATAGTCCAGTCTGATCTTGCATCTACCAACTTTAATGTTGGCCTGTTATCGGTTAGTTTTTTTATAACAATGGCATTATCAATTGCATCTTCATAATCAAGATGTATTCCTTTCATCATTTTAAAATGTAAAACCCCATTTTCATCTAAAGATATTATGGCAGTTCTTGTGCTAATCTCATTCATTATATAAAAGTACATATAATTTGAAATTATAACTATAACTTAGTTTTATCTGGTATAAACAAAAAACGCACCTAATAATTAAATAAGATGTGCCGATTGCAGAAATTTTTTATGCAAAAACTATCATTAACAAATGAAAACCGTAATAGGAATTTCATTAACTATAAATAAAGAACGAATAACAAATGTAACAAGTCTTTATAACCAAACTGCACTATGCTATGTATGGATTTAATATTGAATCCTTTTGTTTTGCTTTTTTATTTGAAAGGTTGTAACTTTCGGAAAGCAAACCATGAATTCCGATAAGTTAAAAATCATTGAAGTGCAAATATTATTCAGAAAGAATTGTTTGTAACACAGGTTTTTCTTCAGGCAATAGAAATAACATTAGACCGACTAAAGCTAAGCATACAAGAATAGCAGTTATTCCTGCGGTATAACCTATCTGCCAGCTTTGGCCTGAAAAGTAAAAGAAAATGCCCCCGATAATGCATACACCCAGTGCTGATGCAGTTTGTTGGAAAGTTGAATAAATACCTGCTGCCGCACCCGCATATTCAACAGGCACACTTTTAAGTGCAATATTCAATAAAGACGGAAGTACCAATCCGTTTCCTAATCCCCATAAACTCATAAGCGAAATAATCATCCATGTACTCAGTCCGGGTTTTAAGAATTGTATTTGTAATAAAAAAGTAATGCTTAGAAGAAGCACTCCAACTTGCAAAACACGTTTTCCGAATCGTACAATTAATTTTGATGCTATTAGAGATGATAAAATGAATAATATGCCAGGTAAAATGAAATACAAACCGCAGTTCATGGCAGATATGCCAAGGCCATTTTGTAAATACACGGCACTTAAAAGCAAATAAGAAGTATGCAGCATAAAATGAAATAGAGCGGCCAATAACCCAATATTAAAATCTTTAATCTTGAATAAGCGCACATCAATAAGTGGGTTTTTATTGTTGAGCAATTTCTGTTTCTGGTTATAAATGAAATAAGTAAATATTCCAATTGAAGTAAACAATAATACAATACTCCATAAAGGCCAACCTTTTTCACGCCCTTCAATTAAGGGGTATATCAAACAGAATAATGCAAGGGTAAGAATGAAGGTACCCGAATAGTCGAACTTGCTTTTATGATTAGTTTTTGTTTCGTTGACATATTTATAGGTAGCCCAAAGTGTCATAATACCAATGGGCAGATTAATGAAAAATATAAGCCTCCAGCCTTCAATAGCCCAATGTGTATCGGATAAATACCCTCCTAAAACCTGGCCAATTACAGCCGCTACTCCAAGTGTTATACCAAACAGACCAATTGCTTTTGCCCGTTCTTTTTTATCGGTGAATAATATTTGGATGAACGCTATAGTTTGCGGCACCATAAATGATGCACTCAATCCTTGAACAAATCTTGTTATGTTTAGCTGAAGAGCTGTCATTGAAAGTCCACATAAACAAGAAGCAATGGTAAATGCTAACATTCCCCAGAAAAACACTTTTTTTCGCCCAAATTGATCACCGGCTCGTCCGCCTGTTATAAGAAACGCGGCGTAACCTAATAAGTATCCTGAAATCACCAACTGCATCTCAGCATCAGTTGCATGAACACCTTGTTTTATAGCGGGTATGGCTACATTAATAATGAATGTATCTATAACAGAGAGTAGTGGTGCTGACAAAACAATTAGTAGCTCTAACCATTTATTTTTTGATGGGTTCATTTTATATAGGTTTTGATAATTAAGATTTTTCTGGGGTTGTTATTTAATAATTACTCAGCTACTTTTCTGCTACTAAAGATGTAACGTGCAGCCCCATTTGATGAAGCAAAAAATGCTTTATAAAAATCAGCTGTTTGGCC
>DATFTU010000355.1:0-4475 GCA_035261565.1 Bacteroidia bacterium | reverse complement strand
GAAGCAAAGCCCCATTACGAATAGGTTTGGCAGGCGGCGGTACCGATGTATCTCCTTATTCAGATATATATGGTGGCGCTATTTTAAACGCCACTATTGATTTGTATGCTTACGCATCGTTAGAGCCTTTAACCAGCGGCAAAATAGAATTTTGTATTGACGGAACCGATAAGTGCATCATTTTAGATTCGGCTAAAGAATTAAAACTGGTTGAAGGCTTTGAATTATTTATTGGCGTGTATAACCGTGTTATAAAACAGTTTAATTTACCAGCTCAATCTTTCAGGCTAACATCCTATATAGAAGCTCCGCAAGGCAGCGGGTTAGGTACATCGTCAACCATTGTGGTTTCATTATTAGGTGCTTTTGTAGAGTGGTTAAAACTCCCTTTAGGTCTTTATGATATTGCACACTTAGCGTACGAAATTGAGCGCATAGATTTAAACATGAGTGGTGGCAAGCAAGACCAATATGCGGCAACTTTTGGAGGCATTAATTTTATTGAATTTTTATCTAACGACCGGGTAATTGTTAATCCTCTCCATTTAAAAAACGAAATTTTATACGAGCTTGAGTTTAACCTGCTTTTATATTTTACAGCTACACAGCGTTTATCAGCCACTATTATTAATGAGCAGGTGCAAAACGTAAAAGATAAAAATGAAAAATCGGTTGAAGCCATGCACAATTTAAAAGAACAAGCACACCAAATGAAAGATAGCTTGTTACGTGGTGAGCTTACCAAAATAGGTGAGATATTGCATTTTGGCTGGCAAAACAAAAAACAAATGGCAGCTTCAATTTCCAATAATTTAATTGATAGTGTTTACGAAACAGCCTTGCAACAGGGTGCCAGTGGCGGCAAAATATCAGGTGCTGGCGGTGGTGGTTTTATGTTTTTCTTTTGTCCCGGCATTACTAAAATTAAAGTGGCTCGTGCCATCGAAGCTTTGGGTGGCAAGGTTCAACCTTTTAAATTTACCCAGCAAGGCCTAACCACCTGGACAACTAAATAGTTTATTAACTCCTTAAACATTACTGGTAAGAAATTTAATGCGGGCATTTTATATAATCTTAGATAAATGCCCTCCTTTACACACGGCAATTAACAGAACCCCAGTATTTTCGGGCTTATTGGTAACCAGCAGCAACTAAGTTATTAGACAAAAAACTACCAGAAGTTGAGGTTATTTAGTACTTTTGACTCTATTGGAAACAAAAAACACAAATAAACACGTTGCCCTTGCATTGCAGGGTGGCGGTGCACACGGAGCTTTTACCTGGGGAGTTTTAGACCGTTTACTGGAAGAAGAATCGATTGTTGCTGATGCCATGTGCGGTACCAGCGCCGGGGCTATAAACGCTGTAGTTTGTGCCTACGGTTTGCACAAAGGCGGCCCGGCTAAAGCAAAAGAATTATTAGAAAAATTATGGAAAAGGCTGTCTAATGCAGGTGGATTTAAGCCGTCGGCATTTGACAAATATTGGAGTAATGGCGATATATACAATTCACCAGGATATATTCTGTTTAACACCATGTCTCAGTTTATGTCGCCTTATAATTTTAACCCCTTAAATTATAATCCACTCCGCGATATTTTAACTGATTTGGTTGATTTTGAAGACCTCCATCATTATAAAGGCAAGAAAATATTTATTTGTGCAACCAATGTAAAAACAAACCGGGCTAAAATATTTACCAATAAGGAAATTACGGTTGATGCCGTAATGGCCTCTGCTTGTTTGCCCTTTTTATTTCAGGCAGTAGAGGTTAATGGCGAATATTATTGGGATGGAGGTTATATGGGCAACCCGCCTATATTCCCCATGATAACAAATACCAATTTACATGATATAGTGCTTGTTAAAATAAATTCTATCAATATAAAATCGGTACCAACTACCGCCCGCGATATTGCAGACCGTATAAACGAAATAAGCTTTAACAGCTCGCTTATTAACGAAATGAAGCTAATACACTACCGTAATGAGTTGTTGCGTAATGGTATTTTAAAAACAGATGATAAAGTAAACCGGGAAATTTTTATTCATACCATCTCAGGTTACGATACATTGGGGCAAATGCACTATTCCAGTAAAATGAACACCTCATGGGATTTTTTAGTTAGTCTTAAACAAAAAGGGCGCGAAACAGCTGATAAATGGTTACAAAACGAATTTAAACTGGTGGGTGCAAAATCTACTTTTGATGTAGAGGAGCATTTCTTTGAAAAATTCTAAATTCGTGCAATAATTTAGCTGAATTTATGCGCAGGCATTTCTTGTGTTTTACTTTTTTTCTTGTATCTATTTTTGTTCAGGCTCAAAAACCTGACTCTACGTACTATATATCGTCAACCCGCACAGAAAATTTATTAGGCTTAAGCGAAAGCTCAAAAGCAACCGATACCACACTTGACAATATTCACAATTATTACCAAACGGGTGTATTGGGTAATATGGGGCTGCCCTCCTACTCGCTTATTGCCGAGCAAACAAAACATACCAGCGCCACATTTTTTAGCTGGAATAAACTAAACAACCAAAAAGATTTAATTACAGAAGATGACCCTTTATACTTCCGTACAGAAAAAGTGTATACAAAAATTACTGCTGCTGTTGGGTTAAAGCAAGAACAGTTTTTAAAACTGGTACACTCGCAAACCATAAAAAAGAAAGTAAATGTTTCTCTGTTATTTAACAGGTACTCGTGCACCGGGTTTTATTTACAGCAGCAAAGCCTGACAACCAATATATTATTGTCATCTAACTACAAAACCGATAACGGGCGCTGGGGTTACAATGCGTATTACCTGTTTAACAAACTAAAGTACCAGTTAAATGGCGGCATAGTAAGCGATACCATGGTTGGCAGTACAACGTATCCTGCATCAAATTTAATTCCGACCAATTTTACTTCGGGCAGTGCAAAGCAATTAATAAAAACATCGGCTATGTCGTTTAATACTTTTTTTAGGTTAAACGAAAAAGATTCGGCTAAATCATCTCATTACTTAGTTTACGAAACAAATTATCAAAGCAATTATATATTGTATGTAGACGGGCAAGCAGATACTATAGGTGGGTCAAGAAATACTTACTTCAGCGCTATTAACGGCAGCCACGATTCTACCGGGACTCGTATTTTTTCTAATAGTTTACTATATAAGTTTAATGCCGCCAATGGTAAATTTATTTTTTATGGAGGGTATAAAAATGAAGCCATTAAATACCATCAGCATAGGTTTATTGATACTGTTGGATTTAATAACCTAATAAAAGCCGGTTTTATTTTAAATACGCATAAACACATGCTATATGCCACGGCAGATTATGTGGTAAGTGGCTTTAACAGCAATAATTATGAAATTAATGCCAATTACCGTTTTAACATAAAAGATAATTTTTATATAACCGCACAGGCACAAAGCCAAAGCAGGTTACCCGATTTTAATTTATTATTTTACACAGGTAATCGTTTTATATGGGCAAATAATTTTTCGGCCATACAAACACAAAATGCAACGTTTACTTTAACCCATAAAAAATATAAATTTTATGTGGGTGCTTTTATACAACAACAGCAAAACCAGGTTTATTTTAATACAGAAGCTTTACCAACGCAATACAACGGAAGCACTTTAATAACACGTTTTTTTGCCGGAAAAGATTTAAAACTGGCTTTTTTACACTTTAATAATTATGTAAATTATCAAACAACGGCAAATACGGATATTATACGCTTACCTAATTGGGTTACCACACACCAATTATATTGCGAAGGAAAGTTTTTTAAGAAAAATTTATGGCTACAGGTTGGTTTTCAGGCACGTTATATTTCATCATTTATGGCTAATGCTTATATGCCGGCTACTAATCAGTTTTATCTGCAAAACGAAAAGAGTTACGGTAACTATGTGTTTATAGATTTTTTTATAAGCGCGCAAATAAAGCCTGTTAAGTTTTTTTTAATGGCGCAACACTTAAACCAGGGTTTTATGGGTAATAATTATATACTTACTCCTAACTACCCCATGCCTGACAGAAGCTTTAAAGCAGGGCTCTGCTGGATGTTGTTTAATTAAATTTGGTTAGATACAGTTTAAGATAATATCGCAGGCCTTTATAAGCTCCTCATCAGATATTATTAAAGGTGGGGCTATACGCATGCTACGGGTATTAAATAAAAACCAATCGGTAATCACTCCGGCTTCAACACATTTACTAATAGTTTGCATATTAAGTGCCTCATTATCAAAATCAATAGCCGCAATTGCACCGCATACACGCACTTCTTTAATTTTAGGGTGTTTTATTTTTTGCCTGATAATGCTTTCGATTTCTTTAGCACGCAGATACAGTTTATTGTTTACAATAACATTCAAATTAGCAAGCGCCGCCGCACAGCAAACCGGGTGCCCGCCAAAGGTTGTTATATGGCCCAGCACGGGGTTATTGGTTAATGATTCCATAAT
>DATFTU010000354.1:0-2686 GCA_035261565.1 Bacteroidia bacterium | reverse complement strand
TTTTTTAAACTTTTTCCCTCCGCTTGTTTTAAAAAATTATCGTCCCAATTAATTTGATAGGCACAATTTGATGCTTGAAAAGGTACAATTTCAATGCCTTTTTGCAAAAACAAGTTAATCCAGCTTCCATCAGAGCCTGTTTTTGGCCAGCTTGCACCACCCAAAGCAAAAACAACTATATCGGTTTTTATATAACTTTCTTCCGAGTCCTGCTCTATAACAAGCTCACCTTTTGTATTCCACCCCTTCCACTCATGTTTGGTTTTTATTTTTACGTTTTTATCTTTTAAATTTTTTAATATGGCATTCAACACATCTATAGGTTTTATGCCTTTTATCGGAAAAATTCTTTTGCTGGTTCCTGTGTAGGTTTCAACTCCAATTTTTTTAAACCAATTGCATAAATCTATGTTGGTAAACGAACGTATACTTTTTTCTAAAAATACTTGTGGTGTATAACGGCTTACAAATTGCTCCGTATTTTCTGAATGGGTTAAATTAAAACCACCATCGCCTGCCACCAAAAATTTACGCCCGGGCGCATAATTTTTTTCGTAAATGGTTATATCAAAAAAAGTTTCATTTAATGTGGCTGCTAACATTAATGCTGCCGGACCACCGCCAATTATAGCTACTGTTTTTTTTATTTTTTGCACCAATTAAAAAAAATCTCTTAGTCCCTTAAAATAAACAGTATTCCACCCATCAACAATATCTCTATAAGCCTCATCGGGTATGTTTGTGTGGTGTAACTCTATCGACGTTCCTTCTTTATGGCTATGTAATTTTAATGTTACAATAGATGGGGCTTCTTCGTCTTCGCCAAAATACCATTGCTGCACTATTTTTTTATTCTCCACGAATTCTAAATTTTTCCCGGAAATGCTATCTCCCATTATAGAAAACTCGCTTCCTGCCTCGGTACTCATTATGGCATTATCTTCGCCCGTCCACAATCCAATTGTAAATGGATTTGTAAGCGCAACATACACCTCATCAACAGGGCCATGTATTGTATAATAACTTTTGTATTCTTTCATTTTTTATTTCAGCATAAATCAAAAGTAATTTATTTTTTCTTTAAGGGTTTTAGCAAATCATCCAGGCCGTTCATTTTAATTTCTAACATAGTTTGCAACAGCACCCCTAATTTTCCTTCAGGAAACCCCTTTCGATTGAACCACTCTAAATAAGAAACCGGTAAGTCACACAAAAGCATTCCTTTAAATTTGCCGAAAGGCATTTTCATTTCTACTAATTGTAATAATATTTGAGGATTAGGCAGCAATTTGTTTTTTAAGGTGTACGCTAAATAAGTGATTTTTGGCGGGTTATGTTGTTGTTTTAACAAAAAAATTCAGAATTTCAATAGAATAAATCTATAATATTGTTTCAGCTTGTAAAAGTTTACAAAAAGATAATCTAAACCCAGGCCAGTACTAAAACAGAACAAAATACTTTTGCTTAAAAACCGAAGTGAACACCCTAAAGGAGTTTCATCCTTAACCACTTTCATAAAATTTGCGCACTAGGTTTCAATATGAAGATGGGCTTATATAAAAAAAACATTTTTACCTTTTTTCCTCTTTCCGGATTATTTGTAATGCTGTTTGTTTTTTTATTTGGAATACAGTCATCAACAAACGCTCAGTGTATTAATACTTTTCCTCATGTAGAGGATTTTGAAACAGCTCCCGTATGGACGGCCGTTTCCGTGCCTAACGCAACTTGTACTACTAATGATTGGGCTTGGGGAACACCAAACCATACTTATGTAATACAAAGTGCTGCCAGCGGTAGTAAATGCTGGTGTGTGGGTGGTTTAACCGGTGCTTTTTATTTGTTTTGGGAACAGTCTTATTTAGTTAGCCCTTGTTACGATTTTACAAACCTTCAATACCCGCACATTAAGTTTAAATTGTTTTATGATAGTGAATATCATTTCGATGGCAGCAACTTACAATCTTCTATTGACGGGGGTACTACATGGGTGGATGTTGGAACCTGCGGTGGTACAAACACAACCCCCATTCCCGAACCAACCGATTGTAATACACAAAACTGGTATGACTATCCAGGTATTAATTATTTAAATAACCCGGCGGGGTTTGTTACTTCAAAACACGGATGGTGCGGTAATACACAAGCTGGTGGTACCGGCTGGGATCCTACAAGCCCCGGGACCGCTTGTGTAGGCGGAAATGGTACGGGACATTGGGTTACGGCCGAACACTGTTTAACCGGTTTGGCCGGACAGCCTAATGTGTTACTACGTTTTACTTTTGGGGCGGGCTACACTTGCAATAATTTTGATGGAATTGCTTTTGATTCTGTAGCTGTATCAAACGGAATTATAAATACCACAACTATAACCACCACTTGTGGTGCGGGCAATACAATAAATTTTAATTCGGGCCCACAAGCCTGCCCAACCACAACCTGGACCTGGAATTTTGGCGATGCCACATCGGGAGGAAGCAATACTTCGGCTGCCCAAAACCCATCACACACCTTTAGCGGCCCCGGCACTTATACGGTTAGTGTTATTGCATCTGGGGGAGCCTGCAACCCACCCGATACAGCAACTAAAGTAGTACATGTGTTGGGTGCATCTATCACTTCTTTTTCTAATGCGGCTTGTGGTACATTAGGATCTGCAACTGCATTAGCAACGGGCGGAACAACA
>DATFTU010000353.1:0-7864 GCA_035261565.1 Bacteroidia bacterium | reverse complement strand
TGACAATAGGCTCTGTATCATATACTTTGCCCAATCCTAATATACTTATGGCTAATTTTTCGGTAAGTAGTATTGCTCCTATAAATAGTACCATTAATAATGTAGCAGCCGATTTTTATGTTTCAAACTCAAATAAGGATTTAGTTTCTTATATAGGCAGTTATACGTTAGATCCAACTCACATAAGTTCGGGTAGTGGCACCTATAATAATATACCAATTACTATTCCGCCTGGGTTAAGTTTAAGTTGTGGCGAAAAAATAGCCATGACTTTAAACTCTATTGACGATGGAAGTAATATTGCAGCAGGAACTAGTGCAGCTTCTTATACAACTATACCTAACCCAACATGCCCAACTGCAGTAACAATAACGCCTCCCCCCAGTGTGTGTTTGGATGAACCGGGTGCTTTTGTTAGCTCATCTTCTCCTACAAGTGGGTGTTATGATTTTACGAGTTCGTATGTATGGAATTTTGGAGATGGAGGAACATCAACAGATGTTGATCCCACCCATGTATTTAATGTTGCAGGTACTTATACAGTTTCACTTACCTTAACCACTAATATAGTTGGTTGTAGTCCGGTAACAAATACTATTTCAATTAGCGTAAGCGATAATTGTTGCCCTACATGTTTACCAACTTTTCAATTGATACCCGGTAAACAATATGTTGTAAGCGGCTGGGCTAGTGAAGCAAATACACAAAAATCAAACTTTACTGTGCCGGCCATTAACCTTAGTTTTACAACAAGCTCGGGTACTGTTTTGCTAGGGCCTTTTAAACCCAAAGGAGAAGTTATAGATGGCTGGCAGCGAATTAGTGAAAACTTTACTGTACCATTAGGAGCAACCGCTGTAGATGTAATTTTGAAGGCAGATAACTCTGCCGGAACCGACGATGTATATTTTGATGATATACGCGTTCACCCTTTTGATGCCTCGTTTAAATCATATGTATACGAGCCAAACACGCTACATTTTGTTGCTGAATTAGATGATAATAATTACGCCACATTTTATGAGTATGATGACGAAGGGAAATTAGTACGTGTAAAAAAAGAAACCCAACAACGGATTTTTACGGTTAAAGAATCAAGAAACAGCTCAAATAAAAAATAATGTTTTTATATAGTAAAATAGTTAAATTAAGTTTTGTGCCTATTATTTGTTTAGTGTGTTTAGCAGGCTTTACAAGCGATGTGGCTTTTGATGAATTACATAAATTAAACATCAAGTACAGAGAAATGAAAGAATATAGTATGGATTTGTCGTATAAAATGTTTGTTAGTCATACCTCAACCAAGGCTGAGCAGGTTAGCCATTCACACTATGTTAAAAAAGATAAAATCATTTATATGGATATAGAGGGATTACATACTCTTCAAACCGAAAAATATCTTATTGTAGTTGTAGATAAAGATAAAAAAGTAATGGTATCCCGCCCTACAAAGGATGTAGTAAACCAAACAAAAATAGAAGATATAGAAAAATCATTAAACCAAACGAGTACATTAAAAATGACAGAAGAGGGGAACTCCAGAGTATTTAATGTAAAATTTAAACCGGGGGCCGCTCAATATGAAAAAATAAATATATATGAAAATAAAAAAGAGGGCCTTATTGATAAGATGGTTTTTTATTTAGGCATTAATATGAAATTGAAGCCTGAAGACCCTTCTTGTAAAGAAGATAAACCACGAATGGAAGTTTATTATGAAAATGTAAAATTGCAATCAGATGTAGACCCGATATTACTGGAAGAAAGCCATTACATAAAAAAGAAAGGCTCTGATATAGAGCTATCATCATACTATAAAAATTATAAACTAATAAATAACTATCTAAAAAATTAGCATATGATAAAAAAACAATTTTTTGCATGTAAAGTAGCCCTATGGGTTTTGCTTTTTAGTTTATATAGCTTAACCGGTTTTGCAGGAGTAGAAACAAGCACTTCTTACATTCGTTTACATACGTTATCGGCAACAAATACTTATTTTACTGTGCAAGACAATAAGTATGGAATGGCAGTTTATAATACAGCGTTGGTACAAAGCCTAACAGGAAAAATTTCCTTACAGGTTTTTGATACTACTCACCCTGTATCTGCTTATAACTATACCTTATGGATGAAGATAACATCTTATGATATGACCGGAGTGCAAATAGGAAGCCCAATTGTTAGGTCAGTAAGTGTTTCATACGATCCGGGCATTGGTGTGGTAACATCAGATATGAGCAGCCTTATACTAAGCGGCGCGGCTAGGGTGGATGTGCAATTACTAAGTGCAACAGCACCTCATACAGCTAATTTAACCACTATACCCACTTATGGAAATTTAGCACTAAGTATTGAAATAGAAACAACCCGTTATTACCCTTTCCCTACTAGCTATAGTTGGACAAGCGGCAGTTTTGGTTATAATTTAATTGCAGATGGAAGTGGAGGAATGAAATTTATGGAAGCATACTGGGATTTTATACCAGGTGCTGAAGAATACGACTTAGAGTGGACTTTTGTGGATAATTACTATGTTTCGGGTTCAAGTAACTCTAACTTAGCAGTACATTTTCAAAATAACGCAACTAGAGTTACTGTAACGGATAACAGTTACAAAATACCTTTAGTATTTGAGCAGGGTTATGTTGTTTTTCGTGTTAGGGGAGTGGGGCGTGATTTAAGCAATGTTGCTCAATATATAGAAGGAAATTGGTCTGTTTCACCTTCAGGAAATTTAGGTACTTACTCTGGTTATTACACTCCGGCAACTCATTCTGCAGGTTTATATACAAACAGTTGCGTATATTATACCAGTCCGCATGTTAACGATGGATTAAACTGGCAGTATAATGCAACATTTGCTGAAGACGGAAAAAGAAAACATACGGTAAATTATGCAGATGGTTCTTTAAGAGGAAAGCAAATTATTACCGAAAATAATTCAGACCAAACTGTAATTGTAGGAGAGTTTGTATATGACTATCAAGGCAGAAAAGCTATAGATATTTTGCCCGTACCAGACCCCGCTGGTTCTAATCAATTTAGTTATCGCAATAATTTTAACTTAGATGCTAGCAGTAATGATTATAACAAGAAAGATTTTGATATAGATCCAAGCGGCTCATTCTGCTCTATTGTCCCCCAATCTTTACCCAATACAAGTGGTGCATCTAAATATTACTCAGAAAATAATACAAACACAAATGGTTTTCAGGCATATACTCCCAACGCTTTTGGGTATCCTTTTATGCAAACAGTTTATACACCCGATAATACAGGCCGTATAAGTAGCCAAAGCGGTGTTGGCGACAACCATTATACAGGTACTGATCATGAAACAAAATACTATTATGGTTCACCAGACCAATCAGAAATTGATGCATTATTTGGAACTGATGTAGGAAACTTCACTCACTATCAAAAAAATTTGATAGTTGATGCTAATGGACAAACTAGTGTAAGTTATTTAAATATGGAGGGAAAAACTATTGCAACTGCACTTTCAGGAGGCTCTAGTTCTAATATGAGTAGTGTTACTGAACCAGGTACTCCAACCAGTACTATTACGGCAACCTATATTAATACAAATTCAGCTACTGGCACTAGTGTTATTGATGGAAACACGGTATCAAATAATGGTTTAACATTCACAAAAATGATTGTTATTGATGCCCCTACTACTTACACTGTAAATTATGATGTTAAACCGGAAACATACGCTCTTACTTGTGCAGATGGAACTACAACATATTGCTTTGACTGTATATATGATCTTCAGGTGAGTTTAGTTGACCAATGCGGTACTGAATATATACCCACAAATATAAGTCCAAAATTTACGTATGTTGGAAAAACGGGATATGTAGATATGGTGGGTCATACCAATACATCAGGTGGAACTTTTACATCTTTTGATTTTGACGTAAGCGGTTGTCATAATACTTCCACGTATACTGCTCCACCGTTTATTATAAGTGTTAATTTAAATCCTGGCTCTTATATGCTTAATAAAACATTAAGTGTTAATAATGATGCTTTAAATTATTACCTGCAACAGTATCTGCTTTCTCCTTGTGTTCAGTCGGCAGCTTCGTTTACTAATACTGCAAATGACAATATGGATACAACCGGATGTTATATACCATGTACCGATTGTCAGCAAACAACTAATTTATGTGAAGCAAATTACCAGGCAATGTTGTCTGATGTTTCTCCTGGTGGCCAATATGCAGAGTTTGATAATAATTCAGGAACCATAGATGCAAGTGCTTACCCAGTATCTATTTTAAATACCTTAAACTCTCTACCAAGATTAAGCGCAGTAAGTACAGCTAATTATAATCATTACATACCCAGTTGGCAAAACCCAATTTTTAACGGGGCATTTTCTCCTTATAGATATAGCAATGGTATGATAGCGTATGTACCTGTTGATATTACTGATGCAAATTATATTCCGGGAACAGGCGTAGGGCAAAACCCCGATGTTATACAAATAACCCTTGACCCTACTACAAATGTTTATATTCCTTGCACTTCTTGTACATCAAGTTATTTATACGGGGTAATGCCTCATCAGCTTAAAACTCTAACAGATTTTAAGAATAATTGGAACAATAGTTTTGCCCGTAGCCTTGTAGAGTATCATCCTGAATTTGCTTATTATCAGTTTTGTATTACAACCGCTGGTCAGTCAGAACATTATTATCCTGCCGATTATGCGACACTTGCATCTATTAGTAATGCAGGAACATATAACTCTTCAACCGGAGTATATCCCTCTATGTTGAGTTTTAGCTCCGGTACTTTTCAAAACGATTGGTTACCTAATTATACACTAAATACATGGGCTCAAGGGCAACACTTAACTTGCTCAGGTGGTAGTGCAACTCCTTCAGCAACATATATTAGTAGTGATCAGTATGATAATTTCCTACATACTACCATAACAACAACATGCGAAGCTTTAGCGTTTACAGGATATTCAGATTGTTATACGCTTGGTACTACTACCCATGATTTAATAGATATGGATCCCATGTTTTATAATTTAACTTCGGGGAGTACTAACCCATATATTAAAAATGATGTTTTTGGTGGAGGTACATCTGTACAAAAAATGCAAAAATTCAGACAAATATTATATGATAAATTAAATAATATTTCTGGTGTGCCGGGAAACCCAAGCCAAACCATTAGTATAAAACAAGCACTTGTAATTTCTACACCAACTCCTGCTTCTAATTGTTCAAATGTTTTTTACGCACCTAAATCTCCTAGCACTTGTAATTCAACTTTTTCTTCGCCTCCTACCAGTGGTGTTTTAACTGATGACCAATTGAGGCATTATATAAGTTTTTACTTATCTGCTAAACAAGATGTAGTAAAAATGATGGAAGATGAATTTGCTATGGTGGGCGATTTCGCAGGTGCCTATAACTATGGTGGTACAACAAATGATTATTTTTATCAATTAAATGGTACAAATTCTTCAGCTTACGTACCTGGTGCAGGCCATCCATATAGGCAAATAAAAGGATATAATGGTTGTATAGGTAACAGTTCTTTTAATGCTGCATCGGTTGGTTTTTTAAGAATGAATGGTTCAGGCTTTTTTCCGGGTACTTTTTATCCTTCTATAGAAATAAATACATCTGGAACACAAATAAATTCTTATCCAAACTTTTATCAACAATTAGTTGGTATATCTCAATACCTGGGAGGTACAAATACAAGTACTCCGGGTTTTGGAATACTAGACCTTGGACAAACCTGCCACACAACTGATGTAGGAAAATACAGCAATAAAGTACAAAGATTTCAATCTGGCAATGCCGTGGCAAGCGGTATTACAGGCGGCAATACATCTAGTGCGGGCGCATTTATTAATAACGGAGCTGCTCAGGCAGATTACTTCTATTATGAAAAAACAGGTGTTTGTCCAATATTAACGGATTATGTTAATTTATTAAACTTTTTAGCTGGTGGGGCCGGAGGCTCATCAAGCAATAACTTAACAACAACATACCCGCTTTGGAACTACCCGCAATTTACTAAACGATTATACGATGGTATGGTTGATAATTCTTGTTCTAACTGCTTTGCTTTTGTTACTTATGTACCACAAATAAGTGGTAGTACAATGTCCATAGATTTGAAGTATTATGATGACCCAGCCAGTTATCCTGGAACGGCAACTGATATATACCCTACGCGTTCAAGCTGTAATAATTTTTTAACGCTTACGCTTCCTTCCGGCCTTTCAAGTTTTTCTGCAATAACAGAAGTGGATGGGGCATATAATTTTGTTACCTCACTTGGAGTTACTTCATTTGTATTAGCAGTTAAAGCGGGGGCACAAACTTATTATATGAATGCCACCAGTTGCTTACCGTTTAACAATTGCATTAGCCCGCCTAACGGAGCTAACTTGGCTTGCAGTCCAACACCTTTAGCAATTGATTTATTAAATTTAATGAACGGCGTTTTGGCAGGAGGCAGTTTTAGTAGTACAAGTGCGGTTGATGTGAGCACATCTTCTTCTAATTATAATTTGTTGTTTAATACTACCAATATACTTTATCAATTAAATACCACTGTGGGTGCTTGTAACTGGACTTGGACTGCATCGGGTGGTTCATATGTAATTGCATCAACCAACCCAACCTCTTGTCCATCAAGCATTACTATTAATTTATCAGGAAGTTTACCTACATCAGCAGGCTCTATTTATTTTAGCGGAATACAAAAAGATGTTTCTGGTAATGATATTGTTGTTGTTGATTATTATACCAGTTCTGGGTCCGTTCTAACAGAACAAACAACAACCCTTACCATTTCTATTGTTTATAATGATGGTACGGGCAACACAACGTTACCTGCCAATATTTGTCAATTGCCGCAAGACCCGTCTTGTTCTAACCCTGCGGTTTCTAACTTAAATGATTTTACTGTATTTGCCGAAGGATTGCAATTTGGTGAAGTTCCCAGAACACTACCTCCTACAATTAGTAACTTATCGTTGCCATATAACCTTTTAAATGGTATGCCTGGTTTTACAGCTAACCTTGCATCACAATTATCCGGCCCGGCAGGCTCTATATATTATGCAACTGCCCCTGTTTATAATGGAAACAGTGCAGCTTTTGCTATAGTATATCAAAATTCATCCACATATGATACCAGTTGTATGGTAACTATTCACGATGCGTATGATACAGATGGAAATCCTTTTAATGCAGGTAACATAACTTCGTTTACCGTTACGGGTATTGATTATAGTAGTATGAATTCTAACGGAAACTTTAATACAGTAAATTGTTTTGCTACGTTATGCTATGGGGATATAGTGTGTGGGGTAAATTTTAAAATAACTAGCTCTTGTTTTGATATCAATACATGTACAAGTTGTATTCCTCCTCCTCCTCAAATTATTATACCTGGTGCTACACCAACTAGCGCTTGTAGCTCGGCATGGAGTACATTTACAAGTAGCGCTAATTTTGCCGGTTCGGTATATGATGCCTCTATTGCTACACCAACTACATTTTCGTTAACTGAGCAAACATTTTGCGATTTGGGCTTAGATGCCTGTGTTACAGATTACATTAATATGTACGCAAGCCTGGCCACAGTTGCTTCAACTATTAACTCATACATAACACCGGATATAGTGCCTTTAAACCCGTGGCTTGATCCAAGTTCAAACTATTTTGTGTCTTTACAAGATTTCTGCTCGCATTCAAACAGTAAAGTATGCGGCTCTAGTTACACTAACTATTTAAATACTTTCTCTGCGCCTCCTTGTTTAAGTGCAGGCACTTGCCCCGATTATCATTTATTAAACTTAAATGAATTTACT
>DATFTU010000352.1:0-3317 GCA_035261565.1 Bacteroidia bacterium | reverse complement strand
TAGGCAATTAGTATTGGGAGCTCCGTTTCAGTTTTGGTTTAATAAAGAAAAATTTAATTTATACGGAGAACCAACTTACCAAAATGTAAATTATCTTTTTTTTGGTATTGGCAATCAAGTACCGTCTTACTTTAAAGAAAGGTATTATGCCACTTTTGCGCGTTTTAAAATAACGGCTTTAAAGCGTATTTACCCACATTTATATGTAGGGCCTAAATATGTGTTTGATTATACAGGTATTACCCAGTTAAGCGATACAGGCATGCTAATTAAAGGTAAAATATCGGGTTATAATGGCGGAATTGCATCGGGGGTTGGGGGCACTGTAAAATACGATAACAGAGATAACCAGTTTTATGCAACCAAAGGGTATTATGTAGAGTTTTTTGCTTTAACCAATAGCGCTGTAACAGGTAGTAATTACAGGTTTGATAAATACTCGTTAGATATGTCAACATATCTTGCTTTGCCTCATAATCAGGTTATAGCTTTTAATGCATATGGCACAATTAATACAGGTAACGTACCTTTTTATCAAATGGCAGTGTTAGGTGGCGATAGTAAAATGCGCGGCTTATATCAGGGGCGTTATCGTGATAGAGATGCCTGGATTTTGCAAACCGAATACCGTGCGCATTTATTTTGGCGTGTAGGCGCCGCCGCATTTGCTGCAGTTGGAAGTGTTGGCCCTGATTTAAATAAAATGAATTTAAAATATGGGCATTTTACATATGGCGCGGGTATACGAGGTTTAATTGATGAAAAACAGCACCTCAACTTACGCTTTGATGTTGGAGTAAACAATACGCATTTAAATTATTATTTTACAATTGGCGAAGCATTTTAGCATGAACAAAATATCACACCTGAAACAAAACGATAAAATAGCTATTGTAGCTACTGCCAGAAAAATATCGGAGGCAGAATTAGCTTTTGCTGTAGAAACTTTTAAATCGTGGGGCCTGCAACCGGTATTAGGTAAAAATATTTATGCTACTGAAAATCAATTTGCGGGAAGCGATAAACAACGTGCAGCAGATTTACAATGGGCTATAAATGATGATAGTATTAAAGCTATTATTATTGCGCGGGGAGGATACGGAACGGTTAGAATTGTTGATGCCGTAAATTTTACCAAACTAAAAACAAACCCAAAATTTATGATTGGTTATAGTGATGTTACGGTGCTACACTCGCATATACACACACATATTGGTATACCCACATTACATGCCACTATGCCTATTAATTTTGATAAGAATGCGGAGGCAACCGAAACTCTTAGGCAATGTTTATTTGGAGAAAATAAGGAATATCAATTTGAAGCCAATCCTTTAAATAAAGAAGGAGAAGCAATGGGTGTTTTAGTTGGAGGTAATCTTTCTTTATTGTCTGCTTTATCGGGTACGGCAAGTGATATAGATACAAAAGGAAAAATTTTATTTCTGGAAGATTTGGATGAATATTTATACCATATTGACAGAATGATGCTTAATTTAAAACGAAGCGAAAAATTAGCAGAGCTTAAAGGGCTTGTTATAGGGGGCTTTACAGATATGAAAGATAATGTGGTACCATTTGGTAAAACTGCTGAAGAAATAATTTTAGATGCGGTAAAAGAATATAATTATCCTGTTTGTTTTAATTTTCCGGCCGGGCATATAGACCGTAACCTGGCCCTTTATTTTGGTAGACAGATTAATTTAAAAGTAAATAGTAATAACTGCACGTTAACCTATTGAAACAACAAAAGCCGCAATTAGCGGCTTTTGTTTTATAAATCTTTATCAGATTAGTTTTTAGGTTTTTCAGCACCTTCTTTTTTGCCTTCGCCTTTATGTTCTCCTTTGTGTTCACCTTTTCCTTCTCCTTTTTTCTCGCCACCTTTGTGTTCTTTTTTCTCACCTTCTTTTTTAGCAGGCTCTTGTTGTGCGTTCATTGTTAAGCTTCCAACTAATAAGAAAGCTGCTGCAGTTGCAATTATTTTTTTCATAATATAGTTTTTATGTGCCTGGCACAGGCAAGCGGTTAAGTGTTTAGTTAGTTACTGTTTCTGTGCAAAACAGTAGTCACAAACATACAATGTATAAGTTCTGTTTGCAATAGTAAGAGATAAACAAATAGTTAAAATATTTTAAAACTGATAAAAATCAATTTTCTAAATAACACAGGGTAAATGCTTAAAGGTTTACTTACTTAAATACAAGTTACGCTCGCTGTAAATGTTTTGGAAATACTCGTCGTATAAATCATCAATAAAATAAATGGCTTCGCCCGTCGATTTCATTTCAGGGCCAAGCTCTTTTTGTATCTCAGGAAATTTCTCGTAGCTAAATACCGGTATTTTAATTGCATAACCTTTTTTACGTGGACTGAATGTAAAATCTTTTACCTTCTTTTCACGTAACATAACCTTGGTGGCGTAATTTACATATGGCTCATCATAAGCCTTAGCTATAAATGGCACCGTACGAGATGCGCGTGGGTTTGCTTCAATAATATAAACCACATCATTTTTTACGGCAAACTGTATGTTTATTAAACCTACCGTATTTAAAGCGAGGGCTATTTTTTTAGTATGAGCTTCTATTTGTTTAATTACGTTTTCACTTAAATCAAAAGGTGGGAGCACGGCATAACTATCGCCACTATGTATTCCGGCAGGTTCAATATGCTCCATAATGCCTATAATATAAACATCCGTTCCATCGCAAATGGCATCCGCCTCAGCTTCAATAGCATGTTCTAAAAAGTGGTCCAACAATACTTTATTCTCAGGTAAATCATTTAAAAGCTTTACTACATGCTGCTCAAGCTCCTGTTCGTTAATTACAATTTTCATGCTTTGCCCGCCAAGTACATAACTTGGGCGAACGAGTAGGGGAAATCCTAATTCTTTTGATAGAATTATTGCTTCTTCGGCATCTTCTATAACCCCAAATTTGGGATACGGAATGTTATTATCTTTCAACAGGTTAGAAAAACTACCACGGTCTTCAGCTAAGTCTAACGATTTAAAATCGGTACCAATAATTTTAATGCCGTAGCGGTCTAATTTTTCTGCCAGTTTTAAAGCTGTTTGCCCACCTAATTGTACAATAACACCTTCGGGTTTTTCGTGTAAAATAATGTCGTAGATGTGCTCCCAAAAAACAGGCTCAAAATATAATTTATCGGCGGTACTAAAATCTGTTGAAACAGTTTCGGGGTTACAGTTAATCATAATGGTTTCATAGCCGCATTCTTTAGCTGCCAATACACCGTGCACACATGAGTAGTCAAATTCAATGCCTTGCCCAATACGGTTTGGGCCGCTG
>DATFTU010000351.1:0-7958 GCA_035261565.1 Bacteroidia bacterium | reverse complement strand
CATATTTACGTATACAATTAAAATACCGCCTGCAATACAAGCCATACTACCCGCCATAGACGAAAGAAGTTCGCTCTTTGTCATGGTAGAAATGTAAGGACGAATCATAACTTGAGCCTCAACCTGGCCCACAAAAGCACTTGCCACGTTACTTAATGCTTCGGCACCGCTAACACGCATTACAAAATTCATAATACGAGCAATTACTGCAACTACGCGTTGCATAATGCCAATATGGTATAATATAGCTACCAAAACACAAACTAATATAATAGTGGCTGTTACGCTAAACGCAAATACAAATGTATGTGGGGCACCAAACCCTTTAGAAGTTCCGTCATGCATATCAATCATTATATTGCCATACACAAAACTGGCTCCCTGTGCTGCAAACTGCTCTATTTTGCCCATGCCTTTGCCCAGCATGGCAAAAAAACGGGTAACCGGCGGAACTTTTAATACCAGTAAGGCAATAGCAATTTGTAAACCCACGCCACTTAATACCAAGCGGTAATTAATGGCTTTACGATTGTTTGATAATAAAAAAGCAATAGCAAATATTACAGCAATGCCAATCAATCCGGTAAGTCTGTCCATTCAGGTTTATTTAAATGTTAATTGGTATTAAAAACAATAGCTGTAAATATATATTTTATTTTTTAAAAGAATGAAATGCCCAAATATGGCTTGAGCCAATATAAATGTTATTTTTGCCTAATTGATTATTGTGTCTTTTTTTGAATTAATGTTTGATGAAATTATCTAAAGAAGTAAAAACCGGAATTGTTACCATTATTGCTATTGCTGTAGTAATTTATGGTTTTAATTTTTTAAACGGTACCGATATACTTAAAAAGCGCAATTATATATATGCCATTTATGATAAAACCGATGGTTTGATTGATGCCAGTTCGGTATTGGTAAGCGGGGTAAAAGTTGGGCAGGTGCACTCAAGCAAACTTATTAAACGCGATAACAAATACAAGGTTTTGGTAACCTTTATTTTAACCGAAGATATAAAAATACCAAAAGACAGTAAAGCAAAACTTGTATCGGTTGATTTATTGGGCTCAAAAGCAGTTGATTTACAATTCTCTAATTCTACTGACTATATAAGCCCAGGAGATACCATTTCGGCTGATTACGAAGATGATTTAAAAACAGCCGTAGATAAACGTATTGCTCCCCTTCAAAAAAAGGCAGAGAGTTTAATTTCGTCTATCGATTCGGTTATGCAGGTAGTGCAAGCCGTGTTAAATGCCAATGTCAGGCAAAACTTAATCTCTTCTTTCGAGAGTATAAAAACCACTTTGGTTTCTTTACAACATGCTGCATCGGGTATAGATACACTGGTAACTACACAAAAAAGCAAAGTATCTATGATTTTGACTAAAACAGAATCGTTAGCCGCTAATCTTGAAAAGAATAACGACAAAATAACCAATATACTAAACAACTTCTCAAACATCAGCGATTCATTAGCTAAATCAAATATTAAAACAACTATTGAGCATGCCAACTTAGCCATAGCCCAGGTTAATAACTTGTTAGAGGGGATAAATAATGGAAAGGGAACCCTGGGTAAAATAGTTAAAAACGACTCTATTTATAATAACCTAAACCGTGCCAGCAACGATTTAGATTTATTATTGGTTGATTTACGCGAACATCCTAAGCGTTATGTAAGTATTTCGGTGTTTGGCGGAAAAGACAAGAAGAGTAAAACTAAAAAATAAACCTGCATATGGTTTCATCAATCATCTTTATTATACTGGCAACAGCAAGCACCGCTTTTTTTATTTACAATGCCAGAAAAGTGCGCCGTAATATTTTTTTAGGAAGAGACGTTGAAATATCGGGCAATTCTTCCGAGCGTTTAAATACTATGCTGCGCGTAGCTTTTGGACAAAGCAAAATGGCAACCCGCCCTATTCCGTTTCTTTTACACTTATTTGTATATGTAGGTTTTGTACTTATAAATATTGAAGTGTTGGAAATGTTTGTTGATGGCTTGTTTCATACCCATCGTGCATTTTCTTTTTTAGGAGGCTTTTATAATTTTTTAATTGGCTTTTTTGAAGTACTTGCCTTTTTGGTAACCTTTGGCTGTGCGGTGTTTTTAATACGCCGCAATGTAGTCCATGTAAAACGCTTAGTAATGAAAGAACTAAATGGTTGGCCTAAGATGGATGCCAACATTATTTTATGTTCTGAAATTATTTTAATGAGTGCTTTATTTTTAATGAATGCCGCCGACCAAACCTTACAAGCTCGAGGTAACGAACGTTATCATGCGGCAGGCAGTTTTCCTATATCTCAATTTATCACACCCATGTTAAGTGGCGTAAGTGATGGCGGTTTAGTATTTATCGAACGCTTTTGCTGGTGGCTACACATTTTCGGTATTTTTGGTTTTTTAAATTACCTGCCTTACTCAAAACATTTTCATATTCTGTTAGCGTTTCCAAATACGTATTTATCTAACTTAAACCCTAAGGGGAAATTTACCAATTTGGATAGTGTTACCGACGTGGTAAAACCAAATTTTGACCCAAGCTATCAACCTGTAACCGACCCAAACAACCCACAGCGTTTTGGCGCTAAAGATGTGTTTGATTTAAACTGGAAACAATTATTAGATGCATACACTTGTACCGAGTGTGGCCGGTGTACCAGTTCATGTCCGCAAAATATTACTGGTAAAGCATTATCGCCCCGTAAAATAATGATGGATACGCGCGACAGGTTAGTTGAGGTTGGAAAAAATATGGATGCAAACAAAGGCACTTTTGTAGATGATGGAAAATCTTTGTTAGGTGATTATATTACTAACGAAGAAATTTGGGCCTGCAATACCTGCAATGCTTGTGTGCAGGAATGTCCGGTAAATATAGACCCGCTTTCTATTATTACTGACTTACGCAGATTTTTGGTTATGGAGCAAAGTACCGCGCCAACCGAGCTAAATGGCATGTTCAGTAATTTAGAGAACAATGGTGCCCCCTGGCAATTCTCTCCTGCTGACAGGGCTAATTGGGTAAACGAAAACTAAACGACAACATTATAATGGAAAAGGATTTAATTCAAAAAGAAGAAAACGGACAAAAAATTTCTCCTGTACTCCCCAGTCATATTAAAAATTATTTAATTGACATTGATGGAACTGTTTGTGATGATATACCAAATGAAGAACCGGAACGTATGCCACACGCAAAAGTTTATCCGGATGCATTAGAGACATTAAACAAATGGTTTGATGAAGGACATATTATTACTTTTTTTACTTCACGTACCGAAGCACATCGTACAGTAACTGAAAAATGGTTAGCCGATAATAACTTTAAATATCATGGTTTACTAATGGGCAAACCTCGCGGCGGTAATTATCATTGGATAGACAACCACATGGTACGCGCTACTCGTTACGAAGGTAAGTTTACTGATTTAGTAACAAAAAATGCCAGCATAGAAGTTTTTGAATCATAATATAACATGAGCGATACAATTAAAGTAAGTACTATGGCCGAAATGGCCGCAAGCGGAGAAACGCCTGAAATTCTTTTTTGGGTGGGTTGTTCGGGCAGTTTTGATGACAGGGCAAAAAAAATTACACGCGCCATTGTTCGCATATTAAACCATGTAAACATTAAGTTTGCCATTTTAGGTATGGAAGAAAGCTGCACCGGTGACCCAGCTAAACGTGCGGGTAACGAGTTTTTGTTTCAAATGCAGGCAATGCAAAACATTACCACGCTAAATAATTATAATGTAAAAAAAATTGTAACCGGTTGCCCTCATTGCTTTAATACTATTAAAAATGAGTATCCGCAATTAGGTGGGCATTATGAAGTAATACATCATACTCAATTAGTACAAGAGTTAATTAACGAAGGAAAATTAAAAGTTGAAGGCGGAGAATTTAAAGGAAAAAAAATTGTGTATCACGACCCATGTTATTTAGGTCGTGCTAATGATGTATACGAAGCTCCGCGTGATGTAATAAAAAGCCTGGATGTTGATTTAGCTGAAATGAAGCGCAGCAAAGCAAAAGGCTTGTGTTGTGGTGCCGGTGGCGCACAAATGTTTAAGGAAGCCGAAAAAGGCAATAAGGAAGTTAACGTAGAGCGTGCTGAAGAAGCTTTAGCAGAAAACCCGGATGTAATTGCTGTTGGCTGCCCTTTTTGCAATACCATGATGACCGATGGTGTAAAGCACTTTAACAAAGAAGATAAAACCAAAGTACTTGATGTGGCTGAGTTAGTGGTTAAAGCAAATAACCTGTAATTATTTATTCAAAAATTCAGTTACCACTCTTTCAGATTCTTTACAAGCGGTTTCCAGATGTTCGTTTAAAATAAAGCAATCAAATAATTTAGCGGTTTGTAGCTCTTGTTCTGCTTTTTCTACACGCAAAGCAATACTTTCGGGGCTATCTGTTTGGCGAGAATTTAAACGTTGTTCTAATATTTTTATAGAAGGCGGCATTACAAAAACAGCTAAAGCCTTATCTCCAAACTGATGTTTCAGATTTAAACCGCCTTGCACATCAATATCAAAAACAACATGCTTGCCTTTGGCCCAAATTCTATCCACTTCACTTCGTAAAGTACCATAATGCGTGCCGGCATACACCTCTTCCCACTCTAAAAACTCGTTGTTTTTTATCTTCTCCTTAAATTCATCAACTGTTAAATAGTGGTAATCTTTTCCGTTTAACTCTATGCCTCTTTTGGGGCGGCTGGTTGCTGAAATTGAAAACTCTAATTTATCGGGCATTACAGATAACAAATGCCTTACAAGGGTTGTTTTGCCTGAGCCCGACGGGGCAGAAAATATAATTAATTTTCCTTGCTGCATGTACAAAGATATACTTTATATGTTTGCACAAACCTACCGCTTCATTGATTTTTTTAACTTTGTTTTATGGATATTAACTTAGATAAAATAACTGCTTATTGCACCCAACATAGCGAAAGTGAAGATGATTTGTTGAAAGAAGTTGCTCGCCAAACACATTTAAAAACATTAAAGCCACGTATGCTTAGCGGACACTTACAGGGTGTATTTTTATCTATGATATCCCAGCTTATAAAGCCAATCCATATTCTTGAAATAGGTACCTTTACAGGCTATTCAGCCTTATGCTTAGCAAAAGGCTTAACCGAAAACGGTAAATTAATTACTATTGATAACAACCCCGAAACATCGATTATTGCTGCCGATTTTTTTTCAAAATCAGCCTATAAAAATAAGATAGAATTTATTTCGGGCAATGCTCCGCAAATTATACCAAGCCTGCCCCATACATTTGATTTGGTTTTTATTGATGCCGATAAAAAAAACTATGCGTTGTACTATGATTTAGTTTTTGATAAACTTAAAACCGGTGGTTTAATAATAGCCGACAATGTTTTGTGGAGTGGTAAAGTACTTGATGTAGAAACAAACAACGATAAAGGCACTCTTAATATGCAGGCCTTTAACGAAAAAGTGGCTAAAGATTTAAGAGTTGAAAAGATAATGCTTCCTCTACGGGATGGCATAACTTTAATACGTAAAAAATAAATGCGTTTCTATTTCATCATATTGCTATTGGTTAGTTTTGGTAACACAGCTTTTATGCCCGATGGTGAAAAAGAAGAAGTTATTGTGTGGCAAAAAAACCGGAAACTAACCTGGGATGATTATCAGGGCAAACGGCAAAAACGTTTTGCAGCCGCATCAACCGTATACAGCATGTACCGGCATATATCTAAAACTCCATCAGGCGATATTATAGCAACAGTTAAGGCATATTTTTACCCTAAAGATTCGTGGAAAAGCAGTTGGATTGATGATGCCCTTTTAGCCCACGAACAAAAACACTTTGATATTGTAGAACTTTATGCCCGAAAGTTGAGGAAGCAGCTTACCCAAATTAAAGTACGAAATGAAGCAGATGCCGAGCAAAAATTAGACTCAATACACAAAATAATTGATGCAGAAATGGATGCCTTTCAGGATAAATATGATGATGAAACCGATTACTCTATGGCGCATGACCCGCAAATAAGCTGGATAAAAAAAATAGATGCCGCCATTGATAACCTATCGGCTTACCAAAACCCGGAAGTTAAGTTAAAAACCGCTTTTTAACAGGTTGTTATTCATAAACAAGCTATTTTATTTACTTAACAGTTTATTTAGCCCGTATCTTTACGATATGTTAAAAAAGATTTTTTCTATTATAACTAATAAATATTTGCTAACCATTGTTGGCTTAGTAGTATGGCTTACTTTTTTTGACAGAAATGATATTTTTACTCAATACGATTTAAGGCAGCAGGTATTAAAGTTAGAGAAAGAACGCAATTATTATTTACAGGAAATTATTGCCAACAACCAGGCCATTGAAGAATTACATACCAACCAAAAAAGCCTGGAAAAATTTGCCCGCGAAACATATCTGATGAAAAAAGATAACGAGGATATTTTTGTAATCGTAAAAAAATAAATGAATTTACCCTCTTTCTTCGGTAAAGCTAAATCGCAAAGCGCCACCAATAAAGCTTTCTTAAATAAATTAAAATCTAAAAGATTCCGAAACCTTGATGATGTTTTTCATACAGCACACGAGGAAGCTTTTGAAGAAATAGATTGCCTGACCTGTGCCAACTGCTGCAAAACTACCAGCCCTATTTTTTACCAAAAAGATATTGAGCGTGTGGCAAAACGCCTGCGCATGAAACCTTTTGAGTTTATAGAAACATATTTACGAATAGATGAAGATAATGATTACGTATTAAGGCAAGCCCCTTGCCCGTTTTTAGGAAATGATAATTATTGCAATGTGTATGAAGACCGGCCAACCGCTTGTCGGGAATACCCACATACCGACAGAAAAAACATGTACCAGATTTTAGACCTTACGTATAAAAACACCTTGGTTTGCCCGGCTGTTTTAAAAATAGTTGAGGATGTGAAACAGAAATTAGATAAAATTTAATTTTCCTGAAACAAGTTTTGTTTGGTAAACACCCGTACCGGATAAATGGCTGCTATAAACCCAGTACATAATACAGTTGCCATAATTAGCACAAAATCGCTAAAGCGAACCTCGATAGGATAAGCATCTACAATATACCCTGCTTCAAACGATACAAAGCCATATTGTTGTTGCAGCAAACATAAACCATACCCTATTAACATACCGATAGATGCTCCAATAAAAATAATCATCAGACCCTCGGTCATAAAAATTTTACGTATCAACCCAACATCGGCCCCCATGGCTGAAAGAGTTTGTACATCTTTTTTCTTTTCAATAATTAGCATGGTAAGTGCACCAATAATATTAAAGGTTGCAATTAGTAACACAAAAGCAAGAATAATGAATGTCCACAGTTTTTCGGTTTGCAAGGTTTTAAAAAGCACATCATTTTGCTCATACTTGTTTTTTAGTTGAAATTTATTACCGGTAATTTTTTGAATTTCATTTTTTACCATATCTAAATCTGCATTCGGCTTTAAGCTAATTTCTAAAGCAGTAACACTGCCTGCGGGGTACTGTAGCAAGTCTCGCGCAGTTTCGTAACTCATTAACCCGTAAGTAAAATCAAAATCATCATTAATTGAAAAAAAACCCGTGGCATGGCATTTTTCTTCATTAAAAGCATCTTCGGGGTTTATACTATTTGAAGTTCCTCGCTTTGGACAAAACACACTAACCGGCGTAAACATATCGTTTAAGCTAACCCCTAAACGGTATGCCACGCCTTTACCTAAAACAAGCTGATTATTTTTATCGGCAGAAAAATATTTTCCTTCAACCACCAGGGTATCAAAACGGGTGACATTAGTGAAGTTTTCATCAACACCTTTAATATGGGTAATTTGCAGTTGGTCGTTAAATTTAAGCAGCATATTATCATCCAGCGTTTTGCTTATATAAGCCACTCCGTTTATATTTTTTATGTTGG
>DATFTU010000350.1:0-10776 GCA_035261565.1 Bacteroidia bacterium | reverse complement strand
TTAGATAGTTTTGAAGCTTATGGTGGGTATGTGTTAGATTCTACATACCATGTGGGCGTAGTGTGTGCCTGTATGGATACGAATGCTTTATTCCTAACCCATTCTAAAGATACAGTGCCAACAATATATAGTTATCTTGATATCAAATCTCATGGCAATAAAGAGCTGTTTAAAAACCAGGGGCAGGCTCTTATTAAAAAAATAGATTTTTATAATGCTACCGGCCCAACTACCGGAAAATGGCAATGGCAGTTTATGTTCCGGTCAGAAGATGAGTATGGATATAACTTTACAAACAAGTATGGCTTTTATACGGACCCTAAATTAGGTTTAACAGCCCGTGCCGATTTTCCAGAATTGGTTTTCCGTTCAGGCTCTGAAGAAAATTTTTTAAAAGGTGGTGTTGGGGCAGGTACAAAACATGGTGCAACTCATTTACGCGACTTTTTTAACCACTCAATAACTTTACGCCATAAGCTCGATTTTGAGTCATCGCACTATGTTCCTATTTATTTATTTATTAATGGGGCAAACCGTGGCATATACTATATTAAGGAACCTATAGATTCAACTTATGTAAAATATTATTACGGTCACGATAGGTCTGATATTATTGCTAACGATTTAATTCCAACTACTACAACTCCTCAAATTACAGCACTTTCGGGTAAATTAAGCCGCTGGACAACTTTTTACAATTGGGTAATGAGTAGTAATACCAATGTACATAATGCAAATACCTATCAGGCAATTGCTGATTCTATGGATTTACCTTCTTTTATAGATTATAACTTTTACAATATGTATAGTGTAAATACTGATTTTGTAAGGCGCCAGGCACTATGGTGGAAAGGTATAAAGTTAGATACCAGCGACCACGGAGCTGTTAAATGGCGTTTTGGTTTAAGTAATACCGACCTTACCTGGCAATTTGGTACTAATTATGATGGTATAAACGATTATACCCAAACAAGTTCTCCTTGCGATTATGTAGAAGCCTTTAACGGTGCAACGCCCAACCCTAATTACCCGCTAATTCCGTTGTTTGCTAAATTAATGGCAAACGATACCTTTTTGTCGGCATTCTTTTCGCGCTATCAGGATTTATTGCATACTTCATATGTTTGCGATACTTTAATTGACCAGCTAACCTATGTAACATCTTTACTAAAACTGGATATGAAAAGCCAGGTTTGGTATAATGTAAACGCAGGCACTTGTAGTGGTTGCGATTCGGTTAAGTTTTGGAACGCCATGGTTGACTCAATGAAAGTGTTTATACAAGAGCGTTGCACATCAAACGTACAAGGTATAGTTGAAAATTTAGGTTGTTTCCATCAGTTTGATGGGCCTTATAATTTGTGTTTAGATGTTTCGCCTAAAGATGCCACTTCGTTACCGGGGTATATCAGGTTTAATTCATTAACCTTAAATTCTTTCCCTTGGAATAATAAGTACATAGATAGTGTAACTTATGCTGCAGTAGCTGTACCTGACTCTAACTATGTTTTTGACCACTGGACCTCCGATTATGTCCTCAGCCCCAATAACTCCAGCGATAGCGTTACTTTTTATGTCAGTAAGGATTCTAAACATTGTATGACAGCAGTGTTTAAAATTAAACCTGCCTACGAAACATATGGAACCCCCATGTTGCCAACTGCATTTTCGCCTAACGGAGATGGAAACGATGATGTATTAAATGTATATGGTATTGCCAATGCAACCTCTTACGATTTAGAAATATATAACCGTTGGGGGCAGCAGATATTTGTATCTAAAGATAAAACACAAGGGTGGGATGGAAACTATAACGGAGAGCCTGCTGCTGTTGGCGTATATGCCTACAGATATGATATTATAATAAACGGAAAATCGTATATTAAAAAAGGCAGCTTTACATTACTAAGATAAATTATGCGCACTCATAAAATAATTTTTAATCTATTTTTTATTTGCTCAATTAGTTTGTTTGCGCAAGATGTGCACTTTTCGCAATTAAACCAATCGCAATTATTAATTAACCCTGCCAATACAGGTTTTTTTGATGGCTATTCGCGTGCGGTATTAAATTACCGTACACAATGGAGTGCCGGCAGCGCACCTTACCAAACTATTATGGCCGCTTTTGATGCTAATGCGGGTATAAAAAAATCGCGTTCGGCGTTTGTAGGTTTTGGCGGGTATGTATTTCAGGATAAAGCCTCAACCGGAGCCACAAGCTGGAAAACCCTGAATGCTGATTTTATGACTAATGTTGTAATTAATATCAGCAAGTCGGCTAAATTAAGTGGTGCCATAGGTGCAGGTTTAGGACAATCAACAACTAACAATGCTAATTACTCGTGGGGTGTGCAATATGATGGAAGCCAGTTTAACACATCATTGCCCAATAACGAAAACTTTATTAATAGAACCCATTTTACCTGGTTTGATTTATCATCTGGGGTTAATTTAGATATTGATAAAATATCACAAGCGTTTACACATAACAACCGTTATCATTTCCGTATTGGTTTTGCAGGCTATCATTTAAATCAGCCTAAACTAATATTTACTACCAACGACCCTCAGGCCATTGAACGACGCTTTGTAATAAACTCACAGGCACGTTTTGATATAAAAGAATCTCCTGTAAGTATTATGCCAAGCCTTATTTATATGTGGCAGGGTAATTACCATCAATTTAATATTGGTACGTTTATGCGTTATCGCTTTAAAGATGAATCTAAAACTACAGGCTTGAAAAGTGAAACGGCATTGCACATAGGTTGTTATTACCGTGTGGGCGATGCCATTGTACCGCAGTTTATGTTAGAGGTTAAAAGCTTTATGTTCGGGTTTTCGTACGACCAAACAGTTTCTAACTACAAACAGGCTAACCGTGGTTTAGGTGCATTTGAACTTAGTTTATCATGGACAAACTTGCGTAACTCGTTATTTAAACAACGCCGCGAGTTTGCAGGTGCTAAAACAAAATCGGCTCCTCCATCATCAAACGCTAAAGACAGATAGTTTTTATTTGTAACCTTTATTCTTGCCATTTCGATTGGAGGGAGAAATCTATATTTGCAGTTAGTTTTCTAATAACTATCTACATCAATTTTCAGTTTTACTTTTGCCAGCAACTTGTCTGTTTTAAAAATAGCAATTATTTTATTTAGTTGTTGCCTTACCTGGTTTGATGAATAATCACGTTCAATCTTTAATAGTATTTGTTTGTGATACTCATTTTTTATTCGGCTAACGATGGGGAATTGAGGTCCCAGTACACGCTGTTCGAATACTTTGCGTAATTCGGTTCCAAACCACTCGGCAGTGTGGTTAAGTGTATCGGCATCTTTATAAACCAAAGTAAAACTAAACAAACGGGTAAAGGGTGGGTATAAAAACTCTTTCCGTTCGGCAAGCAAGTTGTTATACATTTGCTTGTAATCGTTATTTATAACCCAATTAATAACCTGGTGCTGAGGTTGTGTAGTTTGTATAAAAACTTTTCCGTTTGAGTGTTTTCTTCCGGCACGTCCACTCACCTGCATCATTAATTGAAAAGCACGTTCGTGCGAACGGAAATCGGGATAACTCAACAGATGGTCGGCTTGCAATACACCTACCAAACCTACATTATCAAAATCTAAGCCTTTGGTAAGCATTTGTGTGCCGGTAAGTATGTCAATATCGCCTCCATCAAACTCATCAATAATTTGTTTGTAAGCATGCTTGCTCCGCGTAGAATCAACATCCATCCGTTTTATTTTTGCCTCGGGCAATAGTATCTCAACTTCTTCTTCAATTTTTTGTGTGCCAAAACCACGGTAACGCAAATCGCTGTCGCCGCAGGCAACACAAGTGGTTGGTGGAGTAGTGGTATAACCGCAATAATGGCAGGTTAATTTTTGTGTAGCTTTATGATAGATTAGTGATACATCGCACTGCACACAACAAGGAATATGCCCACAGGTAAAACATTCGGTATAAGGGGCAAATCCTCTACGGTTTTGAAAAAGAATTATTTGCTCTTTTTTAGCGAGTGCTAATTTCATTTCAGCAAATAAAGGCTGACTAATTACCTCATTTGTTTTTTTTCCATCCACACGCACATCAATTACTTCAATAACCGGGAGTGATGAATTGCCATAACGCTCGTTTAACTCAACCAAACCATATTTGTTTTGTGTGGCATTGTAATAACTCTCAATACTGGGTGTGGCTGTGCCTAATAAAACTTTTGCTTTATGCAGCGATGCTAAATAAAGTGCGGCATCGCGTGCGTGGTAACGCGGGGCAGGGTCTTGTTGTTTGTAAGAGCTATCATGCTCTTCATCAATAATAATTAAGCCAATGTTATTAAATGGAAGAAACAAAGCACTACGTGCACCTAAAATTATTTGATGGTTTTGTTTGTTGAAAGCAATGTTTGTTTGCTCTTGCTGCAACACCGAGTTCCATATTTCAACCCGTTCATTTTCTGAAAAACGGGAATGGTATACACCTGCCTTATCACCAAAATATTTTTTTATACGAGCTACAAGCTGTGTGGTTAAGGCAATTTCGGGCAACAGATATAAAACCTGTTTACCTTCATTAATTGTTTTCTCAATAAGCGAGCAATAAATTTCGGTTTTACCACTACCTGTAATGCCATGCAACAAACAGGTTTGCTGCGTTTTAAATTGCTCTTCTATATGCTGCAAAGCATTTGCTTGTGCAGGCGATAAATCTTTTTGCAGTTGTATAGCAGTATCATTTTCAAAACGGCCTGTTTCAAAATCCTGTTGTATAAAAACATTTTTTTTAATAAGTGCATTAATAACCGCACCGTCAAAATGCTTAAGTATGTGGTTGCGTTTTAACCAAACATTTTCTACTACGGTATCTTTTTTAATTTCTTTTAAATAAAAAAGTAAAACCTCCAGTTGTTTAAAGGCTTTAGTTTCAAGGCTTATAAATAAGTGTTGTAAAGCAGCTTCATCGGTTTGGTAAATATCATTCAGCTTTACGTACGATATAACTTTAGGCTTGTACCGCTCTTTTACTTCTTCATACAATAAAACGTATTTTTTTATCAGTAATTGCTTAATAACCCCCTGCGGATTTTTTAGCGATAAAACTTCGGCGGCTTCGGTAAACGATAAAATATTTCGTTTTTGTATTGCTTCCAGTAAAATATATTCGTTATCGCGTAAATCTTTTAAATCTTCTTTTTCAAAATCAATTTCGGGGTTAGCAACCAGTTTTGTTTCGCTGCTCAATTTTAATCCTGACGGAAGTGCTGAATTCATCACCTCTCCTGTAGTACACAAATAGTAAGCACTCATCCAGTTCCAAAAAGTAAATTGGGTTTCGTTTACTATGGGCTGAGCATCTAAAATATCTTCAATATACTTTGCCTGGTACCCCTCGGGTGGGTTTTCATGTACACTTTTAATTAAAGCAGTATAAAATTTATTTTTCCCAAAAGGCACTAAAACCCTAACTCCGGGCATGGCGGTATTATTTAACTCATAAGGTACTCTATAGGTATATAAGTTAGGAACTGCCAGTGGCAGCAATACATCGGCAAAAAGTGTTTTACGGCTCATTGCGTTTTAAAGCCTGTATGGTAATACAAATCCAACCTGCTATTAGTAATAAACCACCCAGCGGAGTAATAGGGCCAAATATAAAACCTGCGTGTATATTGGTTATATTTTGCGTAGTCAGCATATAAATAGAACCACTAAAAAACAGCACGCCAATAGTTATTAAATAGGAGGCAATAGTGTACAGTTTATGCTGTTTATCTTTATTTACATAGGCCAAAATAAATAATACTATAGCATGCATTAACTGATATTTGGTGCCGGTATCAAAAGCGTTTAGCTGTTCAATAGTTAGCAGGCCATCCTGCATTTTTTGCTTTAATGCATGTGCCCCCAAAGCACCTAAGGCCACACCTGTTGTGCCAAAAAGCCCAGCAATAAACGAAAATGTATTTTTCATATTAATTTTGTTTAGTTGTTTTATTAGTATAGAATTTTTTTAATTCTTCGCTTTCATATTTGTGAACGAATGAATTTAAAAGCTTCAAAAAATTTTCCTTATCAATAATATAGTCGTACCCAAATTTGCATAGCCTTAGTTTAGAGTCATCATAATCAAAAGCGGTTAAAATTTTTTCCATTTGTACTACACTCAAACAGGCATTGCTTATAAACCATTTACCATCTTTTGTGCGGTTTAGCTCTATATGATTATCCTTTAATTTTTTTATTTCTTTTTGAAGTAAAGAGTCGTTTATAGTTTTTGTACAAGGAGTGGGCAGAGGGTAATTTTCCGCCAGTCTGTTCTTAGCGTCCTGTTCTTTTTTTTGTATAATGGCAAAATCTTTTACGCGGCTGGCAACCAGTTTTGGTATAAGCAAACTATCAGGGGCAATTACATTAGTTGAGATGTACTTTAGTGCATATTTACCTTTTACTTTTTCAATCGAATAAGTAAACTCTAAATCTTTACAGCTCCGGCCATTTTGTAATAAATAAACCTTAGCATTAAAATCAATAAGGTTTTTGTTAGCATATACAACTCTCACCCCACAGGTATCATCCCATATTTTGGTTGCTTTTACTATACTTTGAACACTATCATTTATTTTTTGTCCATTAACGTATAGCCAAAAGTTTTCTCCGCTTTCGGTTAATAAAATCAGGTTGTTTTGCGCTTTCAGCAGGGGGCCGGCACAAAAAACAATAACTAATAAAATACGGGTAAACATCTTGTCAAAATTAGGCTATTTTTGCAGCTGTAATTTAATAAACATGAAAAATATTTTGGTTATTGGTGCAGGCCGCTCTACGGTTTCGTTAATTGAATATTTGCTTAAAAATGCGGCTGCCAACAACTGGCAGGTTACCGTGGCCGATATGAGTTTAGATTTGGCAAAAAGCAAAACTATAGGTTATCCTCAGTCCAATGCTATCCAGTTAGATATTGATAATAACGAGCAACGCCGGGCTGAAATTAAGAAGGCCGATTTTGTAATATCTATGCTGCCGGCTTTTATGCACATGGCGGTTATTAAAGATTGTGTGGCTTTGGGTAAGCATGTGGCTACAGCCAGCTATGTATCAACCGAAATGATGGCCTTTGATGAAGAAGCTAAAAAGAAAAATATTTTATTGCTGAATGAGTGTGGCTTAGACCCGGGTATTGACCACGCGTCGGCTATGAAAGTAATTGATGAAATACAGGCACAGGGCGGCGAAATTACTTCGTTTAAATCGTACTGTGGTGGTTTAGTAGCTCCCGAGAGTAACGATAATCCTTGGGGTTACAAATTCTCGTGGAACCCGCGTAACGTGGTTGTGGCGGGGCAAGCAACGGCCCAGTATTTAGATAACAAAGAAATAAAATACATTCCTTATAACCGCATTTTTACGCAGATAGATACAATTGACGTGGATGGCGAAAAATATGATGCGTATGCCAACCGCGACTCGTTAAGTTATCAGCATCCCTATAAATTAGATACCGCAAAAACTATTTTACGCGGTACGCTTAGACAAGTTGCTTATTGCAAAGCATGGAATGTGTTTGTAAAAGTAGGTTTAACCGATGATACATTCACAATTAAAGACACCAACAAAAAAACATACTCGCAATTATTACAATCATTTCTTCCTCATACATCAAACTCAGTTAAACAAAACCTGGTTGATTTTATGGGTAAAGAGGCAGATGCCGAGGCTATTGATATGGTTGCATGGTTAGGCTTTTTTGATGAGGTGAAAATTGAATTAGCACAAGGCACGCCTGCACAATTATTGCAAAACCTGTTAGAGAAAAAATGGCTGCTAAAACCAAACGATAAAGATTTAGTGGTTATGCAACACCAATTTGAAATTGATAACAGCAAAAACAGCAAGCTGCCTAAAAAAATAATTTCATCGTTAGTAGTAACAGGCACCGACCAACACCATACCGCCATGGCTAAAACAGTAGGCTTGCCATTGGCTGTGTGTGTTAAAAACTTCCTTACCGGTAAATTTAATTTAAGTGGGGTACAAATTCCTATACATAAAGAAATATACGAACCCATGCTACACGAGTTAGAACAAAATGGCATTGTGTTTAAAGAAACATTTATCCTAACGTAAATTGACATTTAAACAGCACCTTAAGGCCACAGGCATTCTTTCTATACCAATTATTATTAGTCAGGTGGGACATATAGTAACCTCTATGGCTGATAATATTTTTCTTGGTTTTATTGGTATTGAAGAACAGGCGTCAGGTATTTTATCAAGTAATGTGTTTACGCTGTTGCTGGTTTTTTCTATTGGCATGTCTCAGGGTTTAACACCTTTAATGGCAGGTGCGCATGTAAATAACCGCCTAACCGAAAAAGCATCGTTGCTAAAAAATTCGTTGCTACTTAATTTTATAATAAGTGTTTTGTTGTTTAGTGTAGCCAGTATTTTTGCAGCTAACTTAAGTTTGCTTAATCAGCCGCAAGATGTGGCGCTATTGGCACGACCTTTTATAGAAGTTATATCATTCTCACTTATACCTGTAACTATATTTTTTACGTTTAAACAATATGCCGAAGGTTTAAGTAACACGCGCGCATCCATGTATATTAGCATAACAGGTAATATTTTAAATGTTATTTTAAACTATTGTCTAATTTATGGTAAGTACGGTTTGCCTTGCTTGGGTTATATGGGCGCAGCATGGGCCACTTTTTGGGCCAGGGTATTTATGGCAGTTGCATTTGTGGCGTACATTATGTATCACAAAAAATTGAAAGAAATTGTACAACCTTTTTTAAAAGAAAAAATTACAGGTGCACAATTAAAAAAATTGTTTTCTATTGGCATGGGGCCTGCTTTACAGGCCATCTTTGAGGTGGCTGCTTTTGCCTGTGCTGGTATTATGGCCGGCTGGCTGGGTAAAATTACCTTAGATGCGCATGGTATTGCGCTTAGTTTAGCAGCATTTACATATATGTTTACCAGTGGAGTGAGTGGAGCAGCCTCCATACGCATAGCTAATTACAAAGGCCTTAACCAACCCCAAAATATTAAAACAGCAGGCAACGCTGCTTTTGTGTTAGCGGGTTTAATTATGTTAGGTTTTGCCTGCATATTTTTATTGTTTTACGAAACACTGCCTACTTTTTTTAATAAACATCCTGAGGTAATAAAAGTTTCATCGGGTTTACTTTTAGTGGCTGCTTTATTTCAATTTTTTGATGGCATACAGGTTACGGGTTTAGGTGTATTACGTGGCCTGCGTGATGTAAAAATACCAACTATTGTTGCCTTAACTGCTTATTGGGTTATAGCATTGCCATTGGCCTATTTTTTAGGTTTTATGCAAAACCTGGGCATTTATGGCATTTGGTTTGGGTTAACAGCAGGCCTTATTTTTTCAGCCGTTGCGCTTTATACAAGGTTTAGGCAGCTTACTAAAAGGTAAGTTATTTATTTGAGAACTTTTCCAGTTTATATTTATTTGCCATAATTTTTGATTCGGATATTCTTACTAAAACACAATTATTGTTTTTAAAAACAAATATTTCATCATCATTAATTTTGTCTAAGTTTGATTTGAAACCATATTTCTCCCCATAATTAAAATGAAAAATAACGGTGTCATTTTTTGTTAGCACTTTAATATTATATCCCCACCAATTCCAGCAACTATGACCACTATGTATACTTAAATAACAGGTTGAATCACTTTTGAAACTTATTAATTGAGCTGTACCATCTTTTTTACCTCCATACCAATAATCAATTTTTTCTGTCGATATTTTAAACTTTTGTTCATTATTAGTTTGACTAAATAAAGCATAGGTATTTGTAATTATAAAGAAAACAAGGATAAAAATATTTTTCATTAATCTAAATTAATAAAATATTTAGCCTCTTATTTTAAAGTGAAATTTAAAGATTATTTAGATGGTAGTTTTTAAATAAAAAAACTAATACCCGTACTAATTATAACACCCAGTACAACACCTATAAGTATACCATAAATCAAGTATTCGGCTTTCTTTTTATTGCTCGAATTATTTTCTTCGTGTAAAATCTTAATCATTTTGTTTGAGGAAATAAATTTACGACTAAATAATTTTTTTAAATTGTAAATAATGTTAACCTCACTGTTAAAGATTTGGAGCGGTAGTTTCCTTATTTTCTTAAAAAGTTAAGAAAGGTTTTTGTTAAAAAATTAACCGTGGTTAAAGCAAATAAATACGCAGATGATTTTTTTATACCTCGTGTAAAAAAATTACACGAAAAAAAATAATGTTAAATGATAAGAGGTTAATTAGCTTTCCTAATTATCTCCAGCCGCCGCCTAATGCCTGGTAAACATTTACCATCGCATTCATTTGCTGTTTTTTAGTTTCAATTAATTCAAACTTCGATTCTAATGCATCGCGCTGAGTTAATAACACTTCCATATAATCTGCTCTTGCTGATTTAAATAAACTGATAGAAATTTCGATTGATTTGGTAAGTGCCTGCACTTGCATATTTTTAAAATCGTAACTTTTTTTCAGGTTATTAATATTCGCTAACTGGTTAACAACTTCAATATGTGCATTTAAAATAGTGCGCTCGTAATTATAAACAGCTTGTATTTGTTTTGAGTTGGCCGAGTAGTAATTTGCTTTTATGGCATTTCTGTTTATTAATGGTGCCATTAAATCACCTGCTAACGTATAAACCAGCGATAGCGGTGTAGTTACTAAATATTGAGGGTTAAATGCTGCATAACCTGCTCCCG
>DATFTU010000349.1:0-3415 GCA_035261565.1 Bacteroidia bacterium | reverse complement strand
GAGTGGATTAGAAAAAAGAATATATCTGTATTACAACCAAAAGATATGCCTGTGTATGTAAGATGGGGAGTATATTTAGTTATGGTGGTAACTTGTTTGGCTTTTTTTAAACAAAACCAGGCGTTTATTTATTTTCAGTTTTAGCATGAAGAGTTTTTTATATAGAATAACCCTATTTTTTGCACTGGTTATCCTGGTACTTACTCTATCATTATATTATATACCCGATGTGGTTGCCCGTACCAGTATGCTGGCAGCATTGATAGATAAACACGAGGCTTTAAAGAAAATTAAAACAGAAAAAATTATTTTTGTTGGAGGCTCGAACGTAAGTTTTGGAATGGATAGTAAACGAATTGTTGAAGCCTATAAAAAGCCGGTTATTAATATGGGAGTGCATGCAGGAATTGGCTTAGAATATATAATGAATGATGTTAAAACATATATAAATAAAGGTGATGTAGTAGTTTTAATACCTGAGTACGAAAATTTTTATACCGAAAATTTTTATGGAGAGATGGAATTAATTTCGGTATTATTTGATATAGACCCGTCAGGAAGGGGATATGTTGATAGAACGCAGTGGGAGCATCTTCTAAAATATATACCAACGTATTCTGCCAAAAAAATTAAAAATTACATACCAACATTATTTCATAAATCAAATTTGGCACAGGAAATTGATATTTATGACAGAAGGTCGTTTAATGAGTTTGGCGATGCTTATATACATTGGGCTTTGCCAAATCAAAATTATATGCCAAGCAAACGGAATTCAGGTGCCGAAAAAATTAACCCTTATGTGATTACATTTATAAAGAACTTTAAGGAATACGTTGATGGAAGAGGAGCTAAACTGGTTATACTGCCGCCCGTTATAGAAGCTCAATCTTATACTAATCAAGAAAAAATGATTGATGCTATTGATAATACTCTTATAGAAAATAATATTGAGTTTATGGTAAAGCCAAATGTGTATAAATTTCCGGCAGATTGTTTTTTTAATTCGTATTATCACCCAAATAAAAAAGGAGTAGATAAGCGTACACAAATAGTAATTGATAATTTAGACTCTGTATTGAAATAGTTGTGAAAAAAGAAAAATCGATATTGATTGTTTTTCCGGATGAATGGTTGCAATACTCTCCATCGGTTTTAAATTTATATCAGTGCTGTAAAGAAAAATACAATACTAAGCTGGTGTATGTTGATAATGGCAAGTTTAACAATACGGGGCTAGTAGATAATTATACCAATATTAAGATTGGCAAATTTGCTGCCTATTTTTGGCGCAAAACATTAGGGTATAAGTTTTATAAAGTATTACGATTACTGTTTACTCTTTTATATATCAAACTATTTGATAAACGCTATGATACGGTTATAGCCATTGACTCATCAGGTTATGTAGCTACTAAATTGTTTTTTCCTTCGGCTATTTATTTTTCGCTTGAAACAGAAAAGGATGTGTACTACAGAATTAGTGAGGCGTTTGGTATTGATAACCTGATTATACAAAGTAAAGAGCGGAAAGATTTTATGGTGGGCGATAACCATGAAACTAAGGTGTTTTATATACAAAATGCCCCTATTTTAGAAGAGCAAACTACTATAATTAAAGAGAAGAAAGATAAACGAATTCTGTACATGGGGAATATAGAATTTGGTTATGGGCTTGAACAGTTTATTGAGTGCATTAAAGATTTAGATGATAGTTACACGCTTACTTTAAAAGGAATTAAGAATGACCGATATTTTATCTGGTTGGAAGAAAAATATAGTGATATAATTAAATCAGGGAAATTAATTTTTGATTTTAGTTATGTAGAACAATCAAAAATTATTGAATTTGTATCCCAATTTTATATTGGTATTACGGGGTATGACTTGGCACTTGCCAAGCAAAGTTTTAATTATTTTTCGTCTCCGGCAGGTAAATTATTTAATTACTACGCTGCAGCGGTACCGGTTATTGGTATTGATATTATTGGTTTAAAAAGCGTAAAAGATTTTGAAGCAGGCGTATTGATAGATGAAGTTAGTCCGGCAAAAATTGAAAATGCCATTCATACCATAGAGAAGGATTATAAAACCTATTCAGAAAATTGTTTGCAAGCATCAAAAGAATTTGATTTTAAAAAATCGTTTGATTATTTTATTAATCATATAGATACAACAAAAAGAAGCTCTTTTAGTTTGAAGAATTTTTTTACTAAAGGACACGAACGAAGTATAAAAACAAAAAAAAATATACTTACGTCAATTGCCATTAAATGCGTAAGTATTGTGGTTAGTTTTTTATTAATACCATTGGCACTTAACTATCTTAATCCGGTAAAATATGGCATTTGGCTTACTTTATCGTCTGTAATTGGCTGGTTTGCTTTTTTTGATATTGGTTTAGGCAATGGACTACGAAATAAATTGGCAGAGGCTTTGGCTAAAGATGATAAGGAATTGGCAAAAACGTATATAAGCACCTCGTATGCGGTATTAAGCATTATAATTGGGATTGTTTATGCCCTATTTATTTTAGTTTTTCCTTATGTTAATTGGACTAAAATATTAAATACGCCTGCTGAAATGAATGCAGAAATAAATAAACTCATATTTATTGTTTTCAGTTTTTTTAGCTTGCAGTTTATTATTAAATTAATCTCTATGATTTTAAAAGCTGACCAGCGTTCTGCCATTAGCGGCGGCATTAATACACTGGCCAGTTTATTATCGCTTATTATTGTTTTTATACTTACAAAAACTACGCATGGTTCTTTATTATGGTTAAGTGTTGGGGTTAGTGCGGCTAACATAATTGCCCCATTAATTGCCACTATTTGGTATTTTAGTAAAGATTACAGACATCTTATCCCATCCTTTAAGTATGTAAAATTTGCCAGCGCTAAAGATTTAATGGGCATTGGCTTTCTGTTTTTTGTGATGCAGTTTGCGGCTCTTATTCTTTTCTCTACGGATAGTTTTATTATTGATCAGTTATTTGGCCCGGAAGAAGTTACCCCATATAATATTGCCTTTAAATATTTCAGTTTAATTACAATGGGCTTTGCCATTATAACAACACCTTTTTGGACAGCTTATACCGATGCTTATCATAAACACGACTATACCTGGATTAAACGAATAACCAAAAAACTACAATTGTTTTGGGGTGTATTGGTATTTATAGTGATTATAATGATTTTTTGTGCCAATTTATTTTACCAAATATGGGTGGGCGATAAAGTTAAAATTCCGTTTATGTTATCCTTATCTATGGGGTTGTGGGTACTTATATCAACCTGGACAAGCATATTTGGCAATTTTTTAAGTGGCGTTGGCAAAGTAAGGTTAAGCCTTTACCACTCGTTTGCTATGATTATAATTAACATTCCGCTTTGTATATTTTTAGCTAAATATT
>DATFTU010000348.1:0-4742 GCA_035261565.1 Bacteroidia bacterium | reverse complement strand
ATAATGTAGATTTTTTTACCCATGAGTAAAAAAATCTACATTATTATTACAAATAATATGGCTACATAATTGCTAAATAAGGTTAAATAAAAACTATACACCTTAAATTTCTATACTGCCACATGCACGATTTAAAGATTTTAATTATTGATGATGATGAAGATGATTACTTTATTACATCGCAATACTTAGAAGAAATTACCGAATTTAATGTTACCTGCAATTGGTGTTATAAAATAGATGAGGCTTTAACCAAACTAACGCAAAATAATTACGACGCTTATTTTATTGACTACCGCCTGGGCGCCGAAACGGGGTTAGAAGTTTTAAAAGAAGCTATAGCCAAAGGCTGCATTAAACCTGTAATTTTATTAACCGGCAAAGGCAATGCACAAATTGATAGATTAGCCGTTGAGCATGGTGCTTATGATTATTTAATTAAAGGCGAACTTAATACCGAAACACTTGAGCGGAGTTTGCGATACGCACTTGAAAGGTTTAAAAGTTTTAAATTGATTAACGATAACGAAAAAAAATACAGGCTTCTTTTTGAAAATGCTATAAGTTTTATTTTTACCTGCGACTCAACTTTACATTTTACAGAATGTAACCCTGCCAGCATTTATTTATTAGGGCATACCCCCGAAGAATTAAAAAACAAATCTCTGCTTGATTTTATTTCGGAGAAAGACAAAAAAACAATTAAAGAGTTAGCACTCGAAAAAAAAAATATACAAAACCTGAGTGTAGAGCTTGTTTCTAAGCCACTTGGAGCTAAGCTTGGCAATTTATCCATTTCGCATTTTGATATACTAAACCAACAATCGTATTGGCAGGGCATTATATTAGACGAAACTATAAAAACTCAGGCAGAGCAGGCCAGACTTCAAAAAGAAAAACTTGAAGCCACTTACCGGCTGGTAAAAACGTTAGCCCACGAAATAAGAAACCCTTTAGCTAATATCAGCTTATCGCTTGATGGAATTGAAGAAAAAAAAATAGAGAGTCAAACTCTTTTTATTGATATCATAAAAAGAAGCTCGGCCAGAATAAATTCCATTATTAATGAATTGCTGCAATCATCTAAAGCAATAGAATTAAAATTAGAATTGGTTGATATAGTTGAAGTAGTTAAAGATGTGATAGAAATTGCTGATGACAGAATTAAACTGAAAAACATAACCGTTGAAACTTCTTTCCCTAATCATACCATAATTAAAAATGTAGATGTAGAAAAAATTTCTATTTCTATTTTAAATTTAATACTAAATGCCGTTGAAGCCATGGAAGCCGATACGGGTAAATTATTTATTACCATTAAGCAAACTATTGATTGCGCCCAGGTATTTATAAAAGATACAGGCACTGGAATAAGCGAAGAAAATTTAAAAAAATTATTTGAGCCGTATTTTACTACCAAAAAAAATGGAATGGGTTTGGGTTTAGTATCCACCTTAAACATTATAAAATCGCACAAGGCAGATATTAAAGTAGAGTCTAAAGAAAATGTAGGCACTACATTCATAATTTCTTTTCCTAACTAATAGTTGGGCATATCTTTCTACAAATTTCTACACTCATTCTAAAAAAAGTTAGCACTTATAGTGGTATAGTTTTTTTAACATCCTTTTATAAAAACAACTTATAATGAAAAAAATAGTTTTAAAAATAGTTTCTGTAATTTTTGTAAGCGCAATGCTATTAACAGGCTGCAGCACTCCAGCAGAAAAAGTGGAAAAAGCACAGGAAGATGTTAACGAAGCAAACAAAAAGTTAGATAGAGCACAAGAAGAGTACGTAACCGATATTGACAATTACAGAAAAATAGAAGACGAAAAAATTGATGCTAATAACCAAAATATTGCTGATTTTAAAGCAAGAATAGAACACGATAAAAAAGAAGCCAAAGCTGAATACGAAAGGAAAATTGCTGAATTAGAACAGAAAAACAGTGATATGAAAAAAAAGATGGATGATTATAAAGCGGATGGGAAAGAGAATTGGGAACTTTTTAAAGCAGATTTTAATAAAGGCATGGATGAAATAGAGCAATCATTAAAAGATTTAACAGCTAAGCATCCTGCAAAAGATAAACGTGACTAAACAATGGACTTAAAAATTAAGCCATGAAAAAAATAATTATACTATTTACCGCTTTTTTATTTTCACCTTACATAAACCATGCACAAGACAGTAGAGAAAAGCTGGTATTTGGTTTAAAAGCAGGGGCCACCTTATCGGGTGTTTACGACCAAAAAGGTGAGAATTTTGCTCCTCAACCAAAAGTAGGTTTTACTGGCGGAGCTTTTTTAGGTATACCTACATGGAAATATGTAGGCTTTCAGCCCGAAATATTATTTACCCAAAGAGGTTTCCGTTCTACAGGTACTATATTGGGTAATCCGTACTCTGATACAAGAACAACTTCTTTTTTAGACATACCTCTTCAGGTTCAGTTTAAGCCACAAGACTTTATAACCTTTTTAGGAGGAATACAATATTCGCATTTACTATATCAAAATGATGTGTATACGTTTGGTACAAATAATGCAGCACAAGAGCAAGCATTAGAGAATGATAACACCCGAAAAAATATTTTTTCAGCTGTTTTTGGTATAGATTATAATATCAGGCATTTTATAATTTCAGGAAGAGGCAATTGGGATTTACAAAACAATGCCGGAAACGGCCCTACGTATATGCCTCGCTATAAAAATATTTGGTTTCAGTTGTCTGTTGGTTTTAGGTTATATCGTTAAACATTTAAAAAAAATAATTATGAAAAAACTATTCTTAATCTCATTTGTTTTTATTGCTTTTTTAAACAATAAAATAATTGCTCAGGATACTACAGTACCTGAGAAATTTGGAAACACCTTAAACATGGGTGTTGGAGTTGGTTATTATGGCTATGTAGGTAATGCAGCACCAGCCTTTAATGTTAATTATGAATTTGATTTATTTAGAAATTTTACCCTTGCCCCTTTTGTAGGAATTTACACTTTTGAAGATTATTATTATTGGGGAAACCCAAACCTCCCTCCTTCCGACCCATCTTACCGCAACTATTATTATAGAGAAGTGGTAATTCCTGTAGGTGCAAAAGGCACTTATTATTTTGACCAGCTATTTCATGCCGGGCCACGTTGGGATTTTTATGCCGCTGCCTCTATTGGTTTTGCCTTTAGAAGTGTAATTTGGGATAATGCGTACAACGGAGACAGGTCGGTTTATCAGGATGCAGGTCCTTTGTACATGAATTTGCATATAGGCTCCGAATATCATCTAAGTCAAAAAGCAGGTTTGTTTCTTGATTTATCTACCGGTGTATCAACCTTTGGCTTAGCTATACATTTTTAATCTCTAAGTAATTTATAAATGAAAAAAGAAAAAAAATATGCCTGGTGGGTAATTACATTTATTGGCACAATACTATTTATTGCGCCTGCTTGCCAAAAATATCCTGACGGGCCTCAAATTAGTTTCCGGTCAAAAACAGAGCGTGTTACAAATACCTGGAAAGTTGATAAGTACATAGAAAATGGAAATGATTTTACTTCGCAAACCATAGGCTATACTGAAACGTATACAAAAGATGGAAATTACTCTTACTTAGATAATAACCACTCAGGCACAGGTATCTGGAATTTTCAAAGTGGGAATAAAGAGATTCAATTAATTGGTACAAGTCACCTGCAAACAAGGGTACTTTATATTTTAAGACTTGAAGAAAAAGAGTTTTGGTACTATTATATAGATGGAAGTGATCATAAGGAATTTCATATGATTCCGAATTAAGTTTTAATGTTTTATAAAAATAAAAATTATGGGAAATTTACTTTACACAATAGCCGTAGTACTGGTTATTATTTGGGCTATTGGTTTTTTAGGTTATAATATGGGTGGGCTCATCCACCTGTTATTAGTAATAGCAATAATAGCTGTTTTACTGCGAATTATACAAGGCAAAAAAGTGCTTTGATATATATTTGGCTTAAGCCAGATACATAAAGTATGAAAAAATGGGAGCAGATTTTAAAATACCCTTTTACGCAAAAATAGCATTAATCTCTATTTGCATTTTTGCATTCTTATTTTTTGTGTCTGTTGGCCAGCACATATTAATCCCTATTATATATGCATCCATGCTGGCTATTTTATTAAACCCAATTGTTAATTTTTTGGTGCGTAAAGGCCTTAATAAAGTTATTGTCATATTTAGTATTGTTGTACTTACCTCGTTGCTAACATTGGGGGTTATTTATATTATTTCGTCGCAGGTTGCCATATTTTGCGAAACATTCCCTCAACTAAGAGCTAAGTTTGATTTAATGAGCGTTCAGTTCATCCAATGGATTTCTGAAAAATTTAAAATCCCTGAAACAAAAATTAATTTAAAACTACAACAAGCTCAAAGCGAAGCAATACAAAGTATTGAGATTGGAGAACGGTTAACAGAAATTGGCCGTGCTATAATGGTAGGCGTTTTATTACCCGTTTATTTATTTATGATACTTTACTATAAACCCTTGTTGTTAGAGTTTATACGTAAACTTTTTCGTGTAAAGCATCATATAGTAGTTACCGATGTGCTAACTAATATTAAAAAAATTATTCAAAGTTATTTAGTAGGGCTTTTTTTTGAAATGATAATTGTTGCCATACTAAACTCAACCGGGCTTTTATTATTGGGTATTGATTACGCCATTTTGTTGGGAGTAATTGGTGCGGTAATAAATATT